>NZ_JBRATK010000007.1:0-136928 GCF_052712855.1 Acinetobacter sp. F16 | reverse complement strand
ATTATTCAGCATTGTACGAGGCATAGCGAGAGTAAAATTGGGTTTGGCGATTTAATTTTACTACCTCGCTATTTTTTTAAGCAACAAATGTCAACAGACCCTAATCAACTCTAATAATTATTTTGCATCTGTTTAAATGCTAAATGGTATGCAATGTAACCTACTGTTTATCATACCCTTAATTTTTTTGCATTTAAGACGAATAAATATTTATGTAGAGATGCCTTATTTTAAGGCTTATTAATTCTATTGGCTCATATAGCTTAATAATTAATGCGTTTCATCTAAATAATTCCCCGAAACCTTCACATAATTCTGCGCAGAATAAGGCAAAAATGCTTTTTCTTTATTAGTGAGTGGGCGGACTTTTTTCACAGGACTGCCCACATATAAATGCCCACTTTCTAAAACTTTATTCGGTGGGACGAGTGAACCTGCACCAATCATCACGTCATCTTCAACAATGACGTCATCCAGAATAATTGTACCAATACCCACCAACACCCGATTGCCAATGGTACAGCCATGTAGTTTTACATGATGTCCAATGGTGACATCTTCACCAATGATCAGCGGTGAACCTTCAGGCTTATCAGCTTTTTTATGGCTGACATGCAGCATAGAATGATCTTGCACATTCGAGTTTTTACCAATATGAATATGATTTACATCACCACGAATCACTGCAAAAGGCCAAACTGAAACATTTTCAGCCAAACTCACGTCACCAATCACCACGGACATTTCATCAATATAGCAAGTGGTATCAATTTTAGGATGGTGATCTAAATAAGAGCGAATATTCTTTTTCATGATTGGAGTTCGGGGCAAGGGTATGGAGTCATTATAAAATAAAAAAGCATCCAAACCGAGGTCAGGATGCTTTGGTCTAAGTTAAAAAATTCTGCTTAGAATAATTAGAATAAATTGCTAAAGAATTGTTTGATATGGTCGATAATTTTTGCAAAGAAACCTGCTTCTTCAACATCTTGAAGTGCAACAAGCGGTTTTTCTGAAATTACTTTACCATCAATGCTTGCGACAAACTTACCAATCACTTGACCTTTTTTAAGTGGCGCAGTGAGTTTCGGTTGAACAACCAATTGGGTTTTGATCGCATTCGCCTGACCTTTCTGCATGGTCACATTAAAGTTTTCAGCTAAGCCAATTTGAACGTCATTACTTTTGCCATACCAAACTTTTGCTTTGGCTAAAACTTGATTGGCCGGTTGGACTTTAACAGTTTCAAAGTTTGCATAACCCCAAGCCAAAATTTCACGTGTTTGAGATGCACGCTCGTTCATGCTTGGCGCACCAAAAATCACTGAAATTAAACGCAGTGGACCACGTTTTGCGGAAGTGGTTAAACAATAACCTGCTTCGTCAGTGTGACCGGTTTTTAAGCCATCTACACTTGGGTCGGTATAAAGCAAGGCGTTACGGTTGCCTTGTTTAATGCCGTTAAAAGCAAATTCTTTTTCAGAGTAGATCGGGTAATACTTTGAACTGTCATGAATGATATGTTGCGCAAGCGTCGCCATATCTTTTGCAGTCGAGTAGTGACCTTCCGCAGGCATACCAGTTGAATTGATGAAGCTGGTATTGGTCATGCCGATACGTTTTGCTTCTTCATTCATCATGTGGGCAAAAGTGCCTTCATTCCCGGCAATATGTTCTGCCATGGCTTTAGAGGCATCATTACCTGACTGGATGATAATCCCGCGGAGCATTTCCAATGCGGTTGCAGTACCGTTTAAAGGTACATACATACATGATTCCGAGCTGCTGCCACGACACCATGCCGATTCGTTCATACGAACTTTTTCATCTTCCGTGAGATCACCGCTCAACAACTTCTGTTCGATGATGTAACTGGTCATCATCTTGGTCATTGAAGCTGGCGCTAATTTTTCATTTTCATTTTTTGCTGCGAGGAGTTGCCCCGTCTCATAGTCCATCAAAACATAAGATTTATTATTGAGTTCTGGTGGTGCAGATAAGACAGTTGCTGCGTATGTGAAACTAGGTAAAAGTAATAATGCAGCAAGGGCGCTTTTTCTGGTCATTCTAGGTGGTTCCAATACGTGAATAAGGCACAAAGAGCCTAGCATTCTAGGATAAAGCTAGGCCGACTTCTACGGGGAAATCGGCTTATTTCAAAAGTATTGTAACCAATTTGTATTAATTACTGTAAGTGGTCAGTTCTTGGCAAATTTCTTTATTTTTTGCATCACCGGCTTTTTTCGCATCCGTACGTGCTTCTGCTAAAATTGACTTGAATTTTTTCTCTTTACTGAGCTTGGATAACGCTGAAACAGCATCTTTTTCCTGAGGTAAATATTCTTGTGCAAGTTTGGAATATCCTCTCTCGAATTGTGCATCATCTTTTACCAGACTTGGGCAAACTTCTGACAGCACATAAATAGCAGCCAGTTCTTGTTGAGTAATTTTTTGCGTGGGAGTCACATTAATATTTTCTTCTTGTTGTGTTGCAGCGTGAGTTACTGAAACTGTCATTAGAGCAGTGGTCAATAAACCCAAAGATAGCGATTTGAACATGGATGATTTCATTTAAGCAGACCTAAATTATTAGAAAAATAACAATATAAATAAGCTTAACGGTATTTTGGGTAATTGTAAGTACTCAAATGTATTGAAGCTGTTGAAAAATGAAGAATAAGTGAAGGGGATTTAAGCGTAGAATTTGACTTGTATTTATTTTATAGAAAATAGGGCATGAAGGTGGATACATCTGCATACCCATTTATAGAATACTCAATCGGTTGAATATTCTATAGGCCTGATCTGTGGTGAATTATGCCTCGTAATTTACCACGTCATCACAAACTGATTTTTGTTCATCTTTACTGGTTTCTTTTGCAGCCTGACGCGCTTCATCAAGAACAGACTTATATTCTGTATCTGCCTGAATTTTATCAAAAGTCATCGATTTATCTGAATAGTCTTGCAGATAAGACTGGATAAGCTGATGAATATTGTGATCAAATTTTGCATTTTTACCCACAATTGCAGGACATACTTCAGCCATGACTTGAGCCGAAGCAAGGTCTTCCTTAACAATGGTATTGGCTTCAGCTTGAGTTAAGCCTTCATCGGCCAAAACAGCTTGTGATAATAATGCTGCAAAACCTAAACCCAAGAAGCCACGAAAGGAGATCATTTTAATCATTTTTTAGTCACACATTTTGAATGGATGTCGAGCGTTAAATATATATAATTCTTTGTCTTATTCAATCAAATGTTCTGACCAGTCATTTTTTAAACCGTTACGAGATTTTTAAGTGAATATATTAATTGCCAATGATGATGGCGTTTTTGCTCCCGGTATCCAAGCGCTTGCACATGCTTTAGCTCCTTTAGGCCGCGTTATTATTGTTGCCCCAGAAAGTGAGCGCAGTGGTTTTTCCAGTGCCTTAACTTTAGATCGACCTTTACGTCCCATTCAAATTTCACCCGATGTTTGGGCTGTGAATGGCACACCTGCAGATTGCGTCTATCTGTCTATGAATGGGTTATTTGATTTTGAATTTGATCTGGTAGTCAGTGGAATTAATAGTGGTGCCAATCTAGGTGACGATGTTCTATATTCGGGAACAGTCGGTGCAGCATTTGAAGGACGTTTAATGAAACAACCTGCAATTGCAGTTTCTATGGCAGGCCCCAATGTTCGCTCTTATGAGCACCCGAAAGATTATGCTGTTGCTGCACAATGGGTACATGATTTCATTTCTTCAGGTTTGCCTGTGTTGCCACCACGTCACATTTTTAACGTGAACATTCCAGATGTACCTGAATTACAAGGTTCAAAAATTACCTATCAGGGCAGACGCAGCCAATCCAAACCGATTACCAGTCATGTAGACCCGCGTGGTCGTCAAGTTTATTGGATTGGCCTGTCTGGCGAGGCAGTCGCAGAGCCTAAAAAAGGCCTGACTGACATAGAGTCGGATTTTTTTGCCGTGGCAAATGGCTATGTCAGTATCACACCGATACAAATGGATGCAACAAATTATGACATTTTGAGCACATTACATGCACAGTTTTCCAAAGAGTAGCAAGTAGTGTTATAACTTTGTGAAAATGTAGAAGTGAAATAATTTTTTTTATACTTTTTTGCTAATCTTAGCGCAAATCAATAAATACATTTGTATGTAGAGAGGAAGATTAATGCACGTGGTGTCACAATATCGTTTATTTGCTGTGCCTTCAGCCTTGCTGAAAACCATTGTGTTGTCTACAGCTGTTATTTCGACTGTTATTTTGAGTGGCTGTGCTTCAAAACCACAAATTCAGAATGCAACACGTTATGCAACTGCACCAGACTACTATACCGTTCGATCTGGAGACACTTTAAGTGGGATTGCTGCCCGTTATGGTTTAGCTTATACCAGCGTTGCTGATATGAATGACATAACACCGCCGTATCGCATTTATGTGGGACAGTCTTTACGTTTAAAAGATTCTGGTTCACGTCGTACCACCACGACTCAAGCGGTGACACAAGCTGCCCCGATTCAACGTCAAACCGTTCAAATTCCAACTGCTCCAGTTAAAACGACTCCAGCTGTTGTCGCCAATGTTCCAACCGCACCGGTAACATCTTCCAAAGCATCTGCATTACGCTGGGTTAAACCAAGCAATGGATCTGTACTGCAAAACTTTAATTTAGCCAATAATATTAAAGGGATCCGTTATGCAGGGAACGTAGGTGACACCATTTATGCAGCTGCGGATGGACAAGTGGTTTATGCAGCGGATGGCTTAAAAGAATATGGTAATTTGATTCTGATCAAGCATATTAATGGTTATATTTCAGCTTATGCACATAACAATAAAATGAATGTGAAAAGTGGAGATAATGTAACGGCAGGGCAAAAGATTGCAGAAATGGGTTCATCTGGTACAACCCGCACCATGCTTGAATTCCAGGTCCGTCTAGACGGCAAGCCTATTGATCCGACTAATGTCTTACCTCTTAATTAAATAAATTAAATGCAATACTTAAATTTCACCGTATAATACAATGAGTTGCTTTTATCGAAAGATAAAGCATCTCATAAGTTCAGAGGGAAATTTATGTTAGATCAACTTCGAGCAATGGGTGTCTTTGCTTGTGTTGTAGAAAAAAACTCGTTCAGTGGTGCAGCCCGCGATTTAGGCATCACCACCAGCGCTGTAAGTCAACAAATTCGTTCTTTAGAAAATGAGATGGAAGTTACACTTTTACATCGTTCTACCAGAAAGTTGAGTTTGACTGAAGCGGGACAAGCTTTTTTCCACAGCTGTCAAGAGATGCTCGCTGCCGCAGAGCGCGGAAAAATACGAATTAATGAGCTGCGTGATGATCTTGTTGGGGATTTACGTATTGCAACTACGCCAGAATTAGCTGCAAATCATGTCATTCCCGCATTGTCACACTGGATGTCTGCTCATCGAGGTCTGGCAGTTCATGTAGAAGCTGATAATCAATATATTGACCTAATTGAAGGGCGTATTGATATTGCGCTGCGCATAAGTTCAAAAATTGAAGATAGTAATTTGCATGTAGTACCGCTTGCCCGAGTTGAGCAGGTTCTGGTGGCTTCACCGAGTTATTTGAATCAGTCAACACCTATTTCACGTCCTGAGGATTTAAAGCATCATGATTTAATTCCAATGAATGTGATCAAAAATTACCAATCTTTGTCATTCCAGCATGGTGTGACAAATGAAGATATTAGTTTAGAAATGCGTTCGAGATTGACCTCAAATAATGTCTTGGTGGCCAAAGCATTATGTCAGCAAGGACATGGGATCGCTCGAATTTTATATCTAGATGCACAAAAAGATTTAGTCAATGGCGCTTTGGTGGAGGTTTTACCTGAGTGGAAGTTACCAAGTTTTACCTTGTATGCCATTATTTCAAAACATGAACAACAGCCGATGAAAATTCATCGTTGTTTAGAGGCACTAAAACAATATTTCTGCCAGTTACCCGGTGGCAGGATTTATCAAGAAGCTTCATAAAAGCCGATCAGTATGAAAAAAAGCCGCTATAAGCGGCTTTTCCTGTTCTTGCAGATTAAAAAATCAAGCTAAAAAGGCTTTAATCATTTTTACAAGACGAGCAATCAATTGATCGGCTTGTTCTTGAGTAATGTTGAGAGCAGGTAGTAAACGAACGACAGAACCTGCTGTCACATTCATAATTAAATGGTATTCATCACGGGCAATATTTACCAGTTCGCCACACGCTTTTGGCAATTCAATACCAATCATTAAGCCGAAACCACGGACAATTACATTTTGATCAGCCAGTTTGTTGCGCAGCTGATCAACAATATAAGCACCTTTTTCGGCAGCATTGGCAACGATATTCTCTTTTTGCATAATATCGAGAACGGTATAAACAACACGCGAACCCAATGCTGTACCGCTATAAGTTGAACCATGGTTGCCTGCAGTCAGTACACCGACACCACGACCCTGAGTCATTACAGCGCCAATCGGGAAGCCGTTACCCAAACCTTTTGCAGTGGTTAAAACATCTGGAACAATGTTGGTATGCTGGTACGCAAAGTATTTACCAGTACGACCATTACCTGTTTGGACTTCATCAAGCATCATCAACCAGTTATGCTGATTACAGATTTGACGAATTTCTTCGAGGTAGCTAAAACCTTGAGGGGCAGTATTTACACCACCTTCACCTTGAATCGGTTCAACAAAAATCGCTACGATGTCCGGGTGGTTAATTGCAGCTTCTTCAATGGCTTCAATATCACCAAAAGGTACGCGAATAAAACCTTCAACCAGCGGTCCAAAACCTTCCTGAACTTTTTTGTTGCCGGTTGCAGCAAGAGTAGCCATGGTACGGCCATGGAAAGAACGATCTGCAACAATGATTTTTGGATTGGCAATGCCTTGCATTGATCCAAATTTACGGGCAATTTTAATTGCACCTTCATTGGATTCCGCACCACTGTTCGAGAAGAAAATTTCTTCCATGCCTGAAACTTCAGCAAGTTTTTGCGCTGCAGCAGTTTGCCAAGGCACTTCAAACAGGTTGCTGGTGTGAATGAGGGTTGCGGCTTGATCGGCAATGGCTTCAGCAATAACAGGATGAGCATGACCTAGACCACATACAGCAATACCTGTAAGTGCATCAAAATATTCAGTGCCATCTTCTGTATAAAGATAAGAACCTCGACCACGAACAAAGCTGATCGGCTGACGGCCAAAGACTGGCATCAAGTGTGAAGGTTGATCAGATTGCACAGGTGCAAGGGTAATGTTATTCATGACTAACTCTTATCTGTTAGGTGGGAAAATAAAAGTTTATATAAGCAAAAACTGCTACAGAATAAAAGCCCAAATGTAAATAAAAATGGAAATATTGCTTTAGTCATACTGTTTTGTTAAGTTTTGGGTATAATGCGAGGCAGATTAGTTGAGGATTTATCAATGACTGAACAAGCACGCGATACTGAAGCGTTAATTCGTGACCAAATTGCTAAACACGCAGTACTCCTTTATATGAAAGGTACGCCGCAATTCCCACAATGTGGTTTCTCTGCACGTGCGGTAGAAGCACTCAGTCAAATTGGTCGTCCATTTGCTTATGTAAACATTTTGGAAAACCCAGACATTCGCGCAACTTTGCCGCAAATTGCAAATTGGCCTACTTTTCCACAATTGTGGATCAATGGTGAATTGATTGGCGGTAGCGATATCATGCTTGATATGTTCCAAAAAGGTGAATTAAAAACCTTGATCGAACAGTACAGCCCAGCACCTGAAGCTTAATTCAGTTGTGAAGTGATTAAAAAAGCGCCTTGTGGCGCTTTTTTAATGTCTGTTTTTAAAGAAGCAGATTACTCTACTTCTGACTTTGTCTTACTGCTGTCTTTAGATTCAACCACATCAGCAGGAACAGGCTGTTTTTCCGCTTCTTCCTTTAACTTTTTTTTGGCTTTTTTCTTTTTTTTCTTTTTCTTGGTCTCTTCCTCAAATGCTGCGCCATCTTCAATGGCTTGCCAATATTCAAGCTGATCCATCACTGCAGCATAAATCGAATTTTTGCTATAGCGACCTTTCTTGTTTAAAGTGCCGACAGGGCGGGCCATGAGAATTTCTAAAGCCTGATCGATGGTTTGAATGGCATGAATATGGAATTGACCTTTTTCTACCGCTTCAATGACATCGTGTCGCAACATCAAATGCTGCATGTTTTGGCGCGGGATAATCACACCTTGTTTGCCAGTTAAGCCATGTAATTTACACGCATCGAAGAAGCCTTCAATTTTGGCATTTACCCCGCCAATGGGTTGAACTTGCCCAAGCTGGTTCATTGAGCCGGTAATTGCCCAAGACTGGTCAATCGGCAGTTGACTAATGGCAGACAATAATGCAGAAAGTTCAGCCACAGTTGCGCTGTCGCCATCGACCTGACCATAGCTTTGCTCAAAGGCGAGGGCAGCAGAGAAATGCAGGATTTGTTCTCGACCAAAGTGCGCCTTTAAGAAACTCGACATCAATAGCACACCTTTGGCATGTAAGGAGCCACCAAGTTCTACACTGCGCTCAATATCAAGAATATCGCCACCGCCTTGATAGACCGAAGCGGTTAAACGTGAAGGCAAACCAAATTCAACATCTGCATACTGAATTACAGAAAGGGCATTGATCTGTCCTAAACGATGACCTTTAGTTTCAATCAGCTGTGTACCACGAGACAAATCTTCCCAGTACAATTCACGTAAATAACCTAGGCGGTACTTACGATGATCGAGTGCGGTATTGATATGCTTGTCGGTCACGATTTTATCGCCCGACTTTTCGGCATGATGATGTGCCTCGCGAATCAAGTCACCCAAGGTTAAAGCATGTAATGACAATGAACTCTGGTCTTCAGCCTGACGACTCGAATCTGTCAATAAGGCCGCTAAAGCAGAACGCTCAAAAGGCAGCAATTTGTCTGCTTGCACATAATCGGCAATCAGCTGCATATATGCCTGCTCGTTGCTGTCATTACGTTGTAATGTATCTGTAAAGTCGGCACGAATTTTAAAGACACTACCGAGTTCTGGTTCGACTTCTAGAATTTCATAATAAACTTCAGGTTCTGCCAGTAAAACGACTTTTAAATTCAATGGAATAGATTGAGGTTCAATCGAAATGCTGCCTGTTAAAGTCAGCATGTGTTCCAGTGAAGATAATTTTAGCTGACCTGATTTTAAGGCCCGTTTTAAACCTTGCCATGCATAAGGCTGTTCAAGCAGTTGCTCGGCTTCAAGCATTAAAAAGCCACCATTGGCTTTGTGCAATGTACCCGGGCGAATCAGGGTGAAGTCTGTGGTGATGGTACCATTTTGAGTCAGCTGTTCGACATGACCCAGTAAATTGTAATGCGTTGGGAAATCTTCGAAAATCACCGGTGCACCAGAATTTGGCTTATAGGAAACAATGATATTGGCTTGATAACGCGCAGGCACTCGGCTGAACAAACCTGGGGTAAAGTCATCTTCTTCTTGCTCAAGCACGATTTCGACATTGTTAATAATGTCTTCGGCATAGTATTTGAGATAGTCTTTTAAGCCTTCAACTTCACTAAACTTATTCAGGATTTGCTCGATCCGTGGCATGACCACCTGTTTTGCGATATCACGATTTAAGACTTGCACTTTGTCGCGTGCATCATCTTCCAAATCGCCCAAATGCAAGCCTAAGCGTTCCAGTTTTTTATCCATGTAACGCATATTGGTTGAAATTTCAGCCCGCTCTTTACTGTTGAGCGCATTAATGTCTTCTGCTGTCATTTCTTCAGGTAAATCGTCAATAAAATGAACCGGAACAAAGCAATGTTCTTCATTACGGGTAATCAGTTTCAGATCAAGTGCTTCACCTTCTTTGGTGAGATCAATTAATGCTTGACGTTGTTCATCCCCAATTTGCTGGCGAATTAGTTCAATACGATTGTGATAAATTTCTGCAGTAAAACGGCGTTCTAACTGTTTTAAGATGGTTTGCCAGGTCTGATGCAACAGCGTTTGAAATTTGGTCGCTTGTCCAGAGGGAAGCTCTAGCGCAATCGGTTGGCGTGGATGTTTGAAATTGTTGACATAGACCCAGTCATTTGGCGTCGGCATGGTTTTGGCGTGTTGCTGCAATAAACGCTTGATCATGGTGCGTTTACCCAGGCCCGCCGTACCTACAGCAAAAATGTTATAGCCTGAATAAGGTAAGGCAATACCGGCTTCTACCGAGGCACGCGCGCGGTCTTGCCCCAGAAAATTATTCAGCGGTTTCAGTCGGCGCGTTGACGCAGGAATTTTATCGTAATTAGGAATATGCGTCAGTTGTTCAGATTTCAGTTTGGTTTTTTCTAAAGTGCTTTGTATTTCTGGTTGTTCAAATGCTGAAGTTAAAATGTTTTGGCTCGGTTGTTCGGTGTTGCTAATAATATTGGCGGATAAAGAAGAGTTCATTTGCTCGAGTCTTTGGGTCACTGTGAAAATCCAAAACGAAATATTGCGGTAGAGGTTTAAAGGTATACAGGTTTGCCTGAAAAATTCAAGCGGACAGGGTGCTTTAATCGATAAAATAAAATAATGATTTCGTAAATATTGTTGAAACCTATCGCATTACGCGTTTGAATAGCGGCATTGAGTTTTTGCAGAACATAATAAATCAATGACAACACAATCTACTGGATGGAAATCAGCCTTTACGGCATTTCTTGATCGCCGTGCCCTTATTATGCTGTTTTTGGGTTTCTCCGCAGGTATTCCGATATTACTGATTTTTTCCAGCCTGTCTTTATGGCTCGGAGAAGCCGGAATTGATAAAAGTGCAGTGACTTTTTTTAGCTGGGCCGCGCTAGGCTATTCCTTTAAGTTCGTTTGGGCGCCGTTAGTCGATGAATTGCCGGTTCCGATATTGACGAAAATACTTGGTCGTCGTCGGGCATGGCTGTTGATTGCGCAAGTACTGATTATCTGTGCCATTTGTATTATGGCATTTTCAAATCCTGCACTCGGGCAAAGTTATTTGTACCAAATGGCGGTAGGTGCTGTGTTGCTGGGCTTTTCTGCGGCCACCCAAGATATTGTGATTGATGCTTACCGGATTGAACTGGCTGAGACACAGATGCAGACCGTTCTGGCTTCTACCTATAATGCCGGTTATCGCATCGGGATGATTGTAGCGGGTGCAGGGGCGTTATTTTTAGCGGCATCCTTGGGCACAGCGAAAGGCAACTATATCTATAGTGCATGGAAAATTACCTATTTAGCCATGGCAGCGGTGATGGTGGTGGGTATTATCACTACATTGGTCATCCGTGAACCGATAGTGAACCGGATTTATAAAGATTATAAACGTACCGATTACTACCGTTTGGTCGCGGTATTTTTTGTGGCCGTGATCAGTTTTGTGCTGAGCTATATTTTTTCGGGCACTTTAACCGAAGCGCTTAAATCACAATTTGAAATTTCAGATTCTTTCTTGTTGTTCTGTTTTGAAGCTTTACGTTTTATTGGCTCTGCTGCTGTGGCGTTACTAGCCGGTACATTGCTGGTGAAAATGGGCGCCGTAAACAAGCAAATGGCCTTTGAAACCTGGGTCAATCCGATTGCCGATTTCTTTAAACGCTATGGCGTGAAACTGGCATTGGTGTTGTTGCTGTTGATTGGTTTTTACCGTATTTCCGACATTATTGCCGGGGTAATCTCGAATGTGTTCTATCAAGACCTGAACTTCACCAAAGAGCAAATTGCCGAAGCAGTTAAAATTTACGGGGTGATTTTTAGTTTGGTCGGTGGTTTCTTGGGCGGCTTGCTGGCACAGCGCATGAACATTATGAAGTTAATGTTTGTCGGTGCAGTATTGGCCAGTTCTACCAATCTGATTTTTATTGGCTTGGTGAAATCAGGGCAACAGCTGAATGATGTCAATGTCACAGTCGGACAGCAGAATTATAAAGTTCAGTCCGATGAAGTAGGATACTGGAAACTCAAAGTACCGAGTCAGGTCTTGGCACAAGCGGATGAACTGCAAGTGGCTGCACAATATCAGGATGGCTCTAAAACTACCGCAGTCACCACATTGCCGTATTTAAAGCTGGATGAAAAGCAATCCAGTATGCAAATTTTGCCCGTGACCAGTGACAATACCATTAGCGCGCAGGAGCGAAATAATAGTTTAGTCATTCGCGGACAATATTCTGGACCGGCATTATCTGAATCTCAAAAAATTGTCTTAGGCTTGGATGGTCAGACTTTTGATGCAAATCTGGATAAAACAGGCATATTTAGTGCGGCAATTCCGGCTGAAGTATTGATTAATTCATCCTCTAAAAATCTTGTTGCTGAAGTTTTTGAAAACAATAAAGTGATCTTAAGTACAAAGCATAGCTATGCTGCAAATATGAATTTGAGCACCGCCAAAGACTTGGATATCGATATGCAACCTTTAGCTGCTGTGAATGGCCAATCTACTGACGAAGTTGAAATTAGCGGAAAAGTCATCAAACCGTATAGTTCAGGGTGGTTATATTTCGCCATTATTGTCGATAATTTGGCTTCAGGTTTAGCCGGTGCTGCGTTTATTGCCTTCTTGTCGAGCTTGACCAGTGTGTCATTTACCGCAGTGCAATACGCGATTTTTAGCTCGCTCATGACTTTAACCCCCAAGATTTTAGGCGGTTATTCGGGTACTATAGTCAGCAATATTGGTTATCCGAATTTCTTCCTCATGACCACCCTGATAGGTATTCCAATTTTAATTTTGGTGGTGTGGGTGGCAAAGTTATTACGTGAACATCAACATACAAAGACTTAATAAGGATCAAGAATATGCGCATGCTGCATACCATGTTACGTGTAGGCAATTTGGAACAATCTTTAAAGTTCTATACTGAAGTGCTCGGTATGACTTTGCTTCGTAAACGTGATTATGAAGAAGGTCGTTTCACTTTAGCTTTTGTGGGTTATGGTGATGAAGGAAACAATACGGTTTTAGAATTAACGCATAATTGGGATACAGACAGCTATGAGTTAGGGAATGCCTATGGTCACATCGCCATTGCTGTAGATGACGCTTATCAGGCGTGTGAAGACATTAAGGCGCGTGGTGGCAAAGTGGTGCGTGAAGCCGGTCCAATGAAGGGCGGGGTAACAGTCATTGCTTTTGTTGAAGATCCAGACGGTTATAAAATCGAGCTGATTCAGCAAGATAAAGATGCACGTAATAATTAATAATAGCGCGGTATAGATAAACTAAATATTTAATATTGAGTTGAAAAACTGGCTTTATTTATTCAGCCCAGTAAGATGAAACTTTACCACTAGGTAAACTGTCTTATTGGGCTTTTTTATACCTTTAAATCATTACAGGACGTAACAATGTTAAAACTGTTGGCATTGGATCGCTTTACCATTTTGCTGATTATCATGGTAGTCTTGGCAACAATAGTTCCAGTCTCCGGTCTTGCTGCAAATATTTTTGGCGTCATCACCTCCGGTGCAATTGCGATTTTATTCTTTTTGCATGGGGCAAAACTGTCCAGAGAAGCAGTGGTTCAAGGCATCATGCACTGGAAATTTCATGTGGTGGTGTTTGCTTTTACATTTGCGCTTTTTCCGCTTTTAGGGCTGTTGGCGAAGCCGATTTTATTGCCTGTTTTGGGGCAGGAATTGTACTGGGGATTTTTGTTCATGTGCTTCTTGCCATCAACCGTGCAGTCTTCAATTGCATTTACCTCGGTTGCAAAGGGCAATGTGGCCAGTGCTGTATGTAGCGCTTCATTTTCCAATATTATTGGTATGTTTATTACCCCTGTATTGGTCAGTTTCTTTATTTTAGGTCAGTCACAACACGGCTTTGACCCCACATCTTCAATTGTTCAGATTACCTTGTTGTTGCTGGTCCCTTTTATATTGGGTCAAATATTACGTCCTTATGTTTATCCCTATATGTTGAAGGTACCGGGAATCGTCAAAGCATTTGATCAGGGCACTATTTTAATGGTGGTCTATGGTGCTTTTAGCGGGGCAGTCGTTGCAGGATTGTGGCAAATGGTGAGTTGGGAAACGCTATTGATTTTGACTCTGGCATGTTCAGTGTTTTTAACCCTCATTATGCTGTTGGCTTTATATATTCCGAAATGGATGGGTTTTAACCGGGAAGATCAAATTGCAATGTTTTTTTGCAGTTCCAAAAAAACCTTGGCCAGTGGTGTCCCGATGGCACAAATTTTATTTATCGGACAGCCTTTAGGGATGATTGTATTGCCCATTATGATCTTTCATCAAATTCAGCTGATGGTGTGCGGCGTAATTGCCAATTATTGGTCGAAGCATCCTGTAGATGAATTTAAAGCTGTAGATGAGTTACAAGAATAATTCGCTATTTGATATTTATTGCCGTATAATTATGCCCACTTGTTGTGCTTAGCTCTGGCGGTATCCGTCTCGGTGGGCCAAAAGAATGGTCTGTTATGGTGTTGGTCTCGCTCTTCTTTTGAAGAAGCTTTTTCCTCATGAATCATGAGAGTGATCAATTGCGATGACAGCATAAGCCTTTCTTAACTTAGGAGTAATCGACGATGCGCGCCGATATTCACCCAAAATATGAAACATTAGTTGCTACTTGTTCATGTGGTAACGTAATCGAAACTCGTTCAGCGATTGGTAAAGAAACTCTTTACCTTGACGTATGTTCAGCTTGCCACCCATTCTATACTGGTAAACAGAAGAATGTTGACCAAGGTGGTCGTATCGACAAGTTCAAACAACGTTTTGCTGGTATGTCACGTTCTATCAAACGTCCTGACTAATACCGTCAAATGTAAAAAAAACGGGCGATATGCCCGTTTTTTTTATGCCTGAAATTTATGTATCTTGCAGCAAAACAATGTGTACAAGACCTATTGGTCTTGTACATCAATCAAGTGATCCAGTTTTTTCTGGAAATAATCACCTTGAATAAAACGGGCATCTACATTCCACGCGTTGGCGAAGAGCGTCATATCATTTAATTCGCGTAGCATGATTTCAATAGGTTTGATTTCATGGAAAATTTTAATTTTTTCCTGTAATTCCTGCGTAGATTGTTCTGTATTTAACATTGTTGTCAGTGTGCGGTGCAATGTTAAGCAGTTGATATCTAGTTGACGTATAGCAGATTCACTGTAAATAGTATTGCCAAAATCTCTTAAGGAGACTTCAGCGCCAAACTGGCGCAGTTGAGCAATATGCTTTTGTGCATCTGGAATATTCTGGGTCAGGTCTTCTTCTGAAAATTGTAAAATAAGCGGATGGGTTAATTTACTGCGTACAATCGTGATCAGCTTGGAAATAAATTCAGGGAAGGTCCGGTCGTGAAATAGTACTTCTTTATTCAAATTCACAATTAATTTGGCTTCAGGATATTGCGTAATAAAATTATGTAATTGTTTACATGATTCAACTAATATCCAGCGATCCAGTTTAATCGATAATTCAGGGTCTTCGGCCAGTTCTCTTAAACTGGATAAATCCTTCCACGAATTTTCAAAAATGAAGCCACTGGTGACCTCATAAGTGTATAAGTTGGTGTCTTGTTTATCATAAAGTTGTTGATATTTAAGATGAATCTCTCCACGGTCCAAGCTATTTTCTAAAGCTCTGATTAATGAAGATTCAGGCGAAGCATTTAATGGCTTGATTTCTGGATGGTGAATTTCCATCGATGGAATTTCTAAATGTGTGCCTAAATTAAGCTCTACAGTCGGTGCATTTTGTGGTAAAGCCGTCTGGTAAGCTGAATTAATAAATTGTTCAAAATGGCTTTCATCACGAATTTCACCATCTAGAATGGCGTAACCAATTCTTAAATTAAGTGGATAACTCACTTGATTGACAGTTAATAATTGTGGCTTGGTTAATGAGCTTAAACCAATCAGTTTGGATTCTAATTTTGCTTTAGATTCTGCCTGGAATAAAGCTGCAAATATACCGGGTGAAACTTTAAATAAAGGAACATGGGTTTGTTCTTTTAAGAATGCTTTTATTTCACTAAAATAATTTTTTGAAGTAACCCAATTACCTTCAAAAATAGTTTCAGGACAAGAGGCTAAAGAGAACAGGACCAGTGCATTAACATCAGAAGGTTGCTGAGTAACCGTACGGTTAATCAACTGATAGGTATTAGGCTTCTGGGTATTTTTATCAGCTGTTCCCGATGCTGCATTGCTCGATTCTGGAGTTTCAATATCAATAGTAAGTTGTAATGCATCTTCATCCGTAGCGGGTAAAAATTCGATCTTAAGCGGATTTGGAACAGAAACCTGATCATTTAACGTCGCAATTTCTAAGCGACCTAAATCAAATTGACCTTGCGTAATTTTCTTAAAGCGTAACTTGAAGTCATTCAAATCTTTCGGTTGTAACAAATCAAGCAACGGAAGACCTACGATATCGTCCTCATTTTTCATCCCAAATAGTTGTAAATATTCAGGATTGGCTTGAATATGAATGCCTTCTTGAATCAGCGCAACGGCCTTGTTGCTATCATGTACTAACGATTGTGCATGGGTTTGTGCAGACTCTAACTCATCCATTAAATGTTGCTGAGTAAGCATTAAGCGGCTTAATGAAAGTGCACGAAGTAGGCCAAGGTAAAAACGATCTGGGTAATCTAGATTTAAAATGTCGTAAATACCTTTACGAATATAAGCTGCATATTGATCTGCCTGATAATCTTCTGGTTTTAGAAGAATAATCGGTAAGTTCGGTTGTTTAGATAGTTGAATTAAACTTAAAGCCTGTTCGTATTTTAAATCGTAGGCACGGCCAAAAATGACCAGATCCCAATTTTGATGTAATTGCTTTTCAAAAGTTTGTAAATCATCGAGCAATGTTGCTTCTACAACATGTCCATTCGATGTTAAAAGATCACGAATTTGGTTAAAACGTATTTGATTATCATCGATAATGAGTAAACGTGTCTCGGTACGTTTTAACTTTTTAGACAATAACGGATTTCTCACTTCAATGCTTCCCATAAATCGTGATTCTTGATTTCATTCATTTGTTTATTAATAAAGTTTGTAATCAGGCTTTCTTGCTGATCATTGAGTAATTCAAATTCAAAACGAATAAAACTTTGAGTAATAAGCTGTGCTTTGGTCAGGTAAATTTTGAGTTCTTCTTTTCCTAATCTTAAATGAATCGTTTGTTTTTCTCTAAACATGTGCGAACCCGATACAATTAAACTGGTTGAAACATGATCGAGTTGAGCGGTTTGAACAATAAGGGCAGGTTGGTAGTTACTGCTGTTGCGTTCAGTTTTTACCATGACAGAGCAGGGAAATAAATCTTGGGCCAAAACTTCAAGTCCAAGTTCCAGACTTTTTTCTGTCGACTGTTTAATCCAGCGAACCACACCGCCACGCCAAGGGCTGTTGGTATTTTCCTGAATTAAAATAAATTCCCCGGTTTTTAAATTTGAGGGTGTAGCACCCGTCCACTTAATCCTGTAACCATTGACACTAATATCCAGGACTTCAGCTGGATAGATTTGTTTTGCTTCGCGATCCAATACTTTTGCTGTGGTAATTTCAGCAGGAATATTGGAATTCATGGAATTGATAAAGCTACTTTCATTTTGGAACTGATAATTATTTTCTACATCCAAAGTTTCGTGAAAGTTTTTACCTTTAGAAAGGTAAAAATGTGCCACAGAAAGGCTAAAACAGATCTGCAATTGTGCTGAATATTCATAACGCTCATGGCGACGTTCGATATTGGTCGTAAGCAGGTTATGAATATGAAAATGTAGTGCTGGTGTCAGGAATAACTTTTCATTACGTGATAAATATCCCGTATTTTTGGTTTGAGTTTCAGACAGATGATCTAATAAATTCTGTGTTGCAATATAGATGGTCGGTTTATATAAACTGGATTGATTGATATTGAAAACTGGTGGATGATCTTTATTGGTATCGACAATATAACGTGAAAGCGTAGTTTCTTTGGGTAAGATATGAACCAGTTTTGCCCAGTCAAAGCTACATAAATATAAGCCTTGCATTTCTGATGGGCGAATTTGATGGGTATTAAAAATATCTAATAAAATGAGCTGTGAGTAAGCATGAGCGATCGTTTGTAATTGATGCTGCGTATCTAAAATCTGGTTGATATTGGTTTGATAAAAATTATTTTTGATTGCACATTCGAGCAGTTGATGTGCGACCAGCCATTGGCCAAATAATGGCGTGCTATACAACAAATTTTGTTGATAAAGTAATAACGAGAGTTGCTGTAATGCATAATATGTCGAAACAATTCTAGCGGTTTGTAAACTTTTCTTCTGATTAAATGCAAAAATAGAAAACTTTTGCAGACTTAATTGAGTATTACAGCGTTTTGCAATATCGATGTAAATTTTAGCGAAATGGCTACGTAAAAGCATAGCCAATTCGATGATTTGATCACTACGATCGGTGGTAATCAGGCCTTGGTTGAAAAAATGCTTTTCCAGGCTGGTCAATACATTATCAATGGTCGGGTGTAGGATTTGAATTAAATCAAAACGCAGCATTTCTGGGCATTTAAGTTCTGATATTTCCAGTAGCGCATTGAACAGTTCTTTTGAAGAATTTCCGAGTTGCAGAATGGATAAATTAGACACCCATTCTTGTAGCCCTTTTGCATGAGAAGGACAAAAGCTGAGTTGTTCCAACTTTAATTCTGTTGGCGTTTGGAAAATATCAGAAGTACTCATAAGCATCGTTATTATTTAACTCAAAAAGTTGAAACCCCAAAAAGCGGTGTTTTATTTTTTTCGCCCGCTATTTCCCTAACGAGTTTAGGAACCAAATATCCTGGAAGGTTCTCTAAAACATCTTTATATATAAGATTAATCTGCTCAGGACTCAAGTCAAAATGATGCGCACCTTTTACTTTATCTAATACATGTAAATAGTATGGCATCACGCCTGCATCAAACAGACGGTAACTTAAATCTACTAAAACCTGCGCAGAATTATTGACCCCGTTTAATAAAACTGCCTGATTGAGCACGGTTATTTGTTGTTGAACCAATAGTGAAAGTTTAGTGCAAGTAAAATCATCAAGCTCAGCTGCATGATTTGAGTGTACCACTAGAATAATGCGTAGCCTACTGTTTTTTAATAGGGAAACCAGCTCTTCATCGACACGGTTGGGGATTACGATAGGAACCCGTGAATGAATTCTCAAAAATTTAATTTGTGCTAATGATTCCAAGCGATCGATCCAGAGCTTTAATTTCCGGTTGGATAGTGTAAGTGGGTCTCCGCCACTAAAAATGACTTCATTAATATCGGGTTGGCTTTCGATATAGTCTTTAATGTTGAGCCAGTCTTCATTTTTGAGCAGGTTTTCCTGATAAGGGAAATGACGACGGAAACAATAACGGCAATGCACTGCACAAGCACCGGTTAAGGTGAGCAAAAAACGTGATTTGTATTTATGCAATACACCCGGTTGTTGATTGGCTTGTTCTTCACCCAAAGGGTCAGTGACAAACCCGGGATGATCTTCAAGTTCTAAATGATGCGGCAAGACTTGTAATAGAAGGGGATCAAATGGGTCGCCCATGTTCATTTTTCCGACGAATGCACGCGGAACACGCAATTTAAACTGTTCAGAAGCCAGAATTGCGCCTGACAATAATTGATCAGGTGAGAGCTGAAGGGCTTCAAGTAACTCTAAAGGGTCGGTAATCAGGTCACTGAGTTGAGATTGCCAGTTTTGCTCTTGATATAAATAGTTTATCATGGCGCATGTAAAAAATAATGCTAGTCTAGCATTAATAGATTTAAGTTAGTAAGTTTGGAGTGAGCCTTTCATGGCCAATTATTCTACGAATGACTTTAAGCAAGGCCTAAAGGTTATGCTTGATGGTAACCCATGTTCAATCATGGAAAATGAATATGTAAAACCTGGTAAGGGTCAAGCATTCAACCGCGTAAAATTGCGTAATCTTAAAACTGGTAAAGTTTTAGAAAAAACATTCAAATCCAATGAAACACTTGAAGGTGCTGACATTGTTGAAGTTGAAATGGATTACCTTTATAACGATGGCGAACTCTGGAACTTTATGGATCCAGAGAGCTTCGAACAAATCACAGCTGACAAGGTTGCGATGGGCGATGCTGCTAAATGGTTGAAAGACGATTCAAACGAAAAATGCACAATTATGCTTTTCAATGGTGTTCCATTGTCAGTAAGTGCACCAAACTTCGTTGTATTGAAAATCGTTGAAACTGATCCAGGCGTACGTGGTGATACTTCGGGCGGTGGCGGTAAACCTGCCAAACTCGAAACTGGTGCTGTAGTACGTGTACCATTATTCGTACAGCAAGATGAAAGCGTTCGTGTAGACACCCGTACAGGTGATTATTTAGAACGTGCATAATGGTTTAAAAATAGACTATTATCGAAAGGGATGATTTAAATCATCCCTTTTTTTATGCCAAAGTATTAGATGAAAAGTAAATTTTGAGGAGTACAGTCGCAAAGGAAGAAACAGCAGTATACCGAACAATAAAAAATAACGCTGATTTATGCATTAGATATGAGGGATTTACATGGAAACCATTGAACCGAAGTTAACCATAACTTCAAAAATAGTGTGGCTTCTAGTCGCGATTTTAGGTGCAGTATCATTCGGGATACTTGCAGTCAGCAGAGGTGAGCATGTTAATGCAGTCTGGCTGGTTTTGGCAGCCATCTGTGTCTATAGCATCGCTTATCGCTTCTATAGTTTATTTATAGCCAATAAAGTCTTTGAACTCAATGCAAGACGCTTAACACCGGCGCATCGCTTGGCAGATGGTCTGGATTATGTTCCCACCAATAAATATGTCCTGTTTGGTCACCACTTTGCAGCCATTGCAGGAGCAGGTCCATTAGTGGGACCTATTCTTGCGGCGCAGATGGGTTATTTGCCAGGCACGATTTGGCTTTTAGTCGGTGTGGTTCTCGCAGGCGCTGTTCAAGACTTTTTAGTCCTCTTTATTTCTACCCGTCGTGATGGCCGTTCACTCGGTGAAATGGCAAAGCAAGAGCTGGGTTCCTTTGCGGGTGTGATTGTGATGCTGGGTGCTTTAGGCGTCATGATCATTATCCTTGCAGTGCTTGCATTGGTTGTCGTGAAAGCCTTGACCAACAGTCCATGGGGCGTGTTCAGTATTGCTGCGACGATTCCAATTGCATTGTTCATGGGCGTATATATGCGTTATATCCGTCCAGGGAAAATTGCCGAGGTATCAATCATTGGTTTTGTGCTGATGATGCTGGCAATTGTGTATGGCGGAAATGTCGCAGCTGATCCTTATTGGGGACCATTGTTTACCCTTTCTGGTACCCAATTAACTTGGTGTTTAATCATTTACGGTTTTATCGCTTCCGTATTGCCGGTCTGGTTGCTGCTGGCGCCACGTGATTACCTTTCAACTTTCTTGAAGATTGGCGTGATTGCAGGTCTTGCGATTGGTATTATGGTGGCATTGCCTGAAATGAAAATGCCTGCGGTAACGCATTTCATTGATGGTACAGGTCCTGTATTTGCAGGCTCAATGTTCCCGTTCTTATTTATTACCATTGCCTGTGGTGCCATTTCAGGTTTCCATGCCTTGGTGTCTTCAGGCACCACACCAAAACTGGTCGATAACGAAGTGGATATTCGTGTGATTGGTTATGGCGGTATGTTGATGGAATCTTTCGTTGCTGTGATGGCAATGATTTGTGCCACCATTCTTGAACCGGGTGTCTATTTCGCTATCAATGCGCCTGCTGCCATATTGGGTACAACGGTTGAAAGTGCTGCTGAAGCGGTTCGTACTTTAGGCTTTGTGGTGACTCCGGAAGCATTAACATTGCTTGCGCAAGAAGTCGGTGAAACTTCAATTCTTTCGCGTACTGGCGGGGCGCCAACCTTTGCAATTGGCATGGCGCACATCATCACGGAAATTTTCAACAACCGTTCAATGATGGCATTCTGGTATCACTTTGCGATTCTGTTTGAAGCATTGTTCATCTTGACTGCGGTGGATGCTGGTACACGTGCTTGTCGTTTCATGGTTCAGGACACTGTCGGTATCGTGATTCCTGCAGTGAAAAAATCACACAGTTTCTTTGGTAACCTGTTGGGTACCGCAGTTGCGGTTGCAGGTTGGGGGTTCTTCGTTTATCAAGGTGTGGTCGATCCACTGGGCGGGATTAACAGCTTATGGCCGCTGTTTGGTATTGGTAACCAAATTTTGGCAGCGATGGCGCTGATTTTAGGTACAGTAATCCTGTTCAAAATGAAGAAAGAGAAATATGTGTGGGTAACGATTCTGCCGACCATTTTCCTTTTCATTACCTCAATGACGGCAGGTTGGCAAAAAATCTTCCATGAGAATCCAAAAATCGGTTTCCTGGCACAAGCCAACCGTTTCTCTGATGCAATTGCACGAAATGAAATACTGAAACCTGCTAAAGACATTGCTGAAATGCAGACCATTGTGTTCTCTAATCAGATCAATGCAGTGCTTTGTGGCTTCTTTATGATTGTGGCTTTTGTAATGCTGTTTGCTGCAATTGGCGTGATCCGCCGTGCATTGGCGAATCCAAATCCAAGCACGCATGAATCTAAAGCGATTTACAGTGATGAGATGAGTCCAAATAAAGTGGCAGGAGAGGTGAAATGAGTCTAAAAGATCAAATTCGCCAAAAACTGGCACTGGGTAAAATCATTAAATTTACTGTACTTGCGCAGCCGAAAAAGTTTTTGATGTTGAATGGTATTAAAACAATTCAACTGATTTGGCAACGCCTACAGCAAAGCTTTCGCTTGATGGTCGGTGTGCCGGATTATCAGACTTATCTAGAGCATATGCAAAAGAATCATCCAGACCTGGTTGCAATGGATGCCAAAACCTTTTACCGTCACTGTGTGGATGCACGCTATCCAAGCGCAGGCGGTGGAATGAAAAAATGTCCTTGCTAATGTGAGCAGACATTTGTCAGAAATCTTTTGATTTGTTTGGAAAAACCACAAAACGGTGTATGTTAATCATGCACCGTTTTTTATTGGGAAATAAGCTGTGATTTGGGGTATGAATAAGGTTCAAAAACAAGAACTCACACACGAACAGCAACAACTGAATGATCAAGTTGAATCGTATGCGGCAAAAATTCAGGTATTTCTGCATCAAATCAATAGCATCATTTTGGATAAACAACATCAGACCAAACTGGCTTTAAGTAGTTTGCTGGCCGGTGGCCACGTGCTGTTTGAAGATTTACCCGGATTGGGTAAAACCACATTATCCAGTGCCTTATCTCATATTGCAGGACTGAAGTTTCAGCGTATTCAGTTTACCAATGACATGCTTGCCAGTGATGTGATTGGCGTGAATATGTTTAATCAAAAACAGCATCAGTTTGAGTTCAAGCAAGGCCCAATCTTTACCCAAATATTATTGGCAGATGAAATTAACCGTTGTAGCCCAAAAACCCAGAGTGCGTTGCTAGAAGCGATGGAAGAAGGCTTGGTTACGGTGGATGGCGTTCGTTATGAGTTACCGCAACCTTTCTGGGTCATTGCAACACAGAACCCGCTTTTTCAAAGTGGTACGTATAGTCTGCCGGAATCGCAACTGGACCGTTTCCTGATGCGTTTGTCACTGGGTTATCCATCGCGTTCCGCAGAAAAACTGTTATTACAGCAAAACTCACGTTATGCCTTGATTGCAACCTTAGAGCACGTTTTTAGCGAGTACGAAATTTTAGAGATGCAACAACTGGTCACGCAGGTTCATATTGCCGATGTGGTGCTGGACTATCTGCTGGATCTGGCGACCGAGACCCGTAAAAGTCGGCATGGTTTATCCACGCGTGGACTATTGGCTTTGAAAAAAGCGTCACAGGCGCATGCCTTCATTGAACAGCGCAGCTATGTCACCCCCGATGATGTTCAAGCTGTATTTGTTGCCGTGGTTTCCCATCGGATTGGATTGAGTGAAGCAGAAACCTTGCAGATAATGCAGCAAGTGACGATTAGCTAAGGGAAGATCAAATTGGGCAAACCTTGGCAAAAATGGTTAGCGAAACGCTTTCAATTTGAAAAAGTAAAACAGCTTTCGCAAAAAGACATTCTGATTTTTATCTATCAGCAGGGCTATCTGTATCTGGTATTGATCTTGATTACTTTTATTGCCGGGATCAATTATGCCAACAATCTGATTTTGGGTTTTTGCTTTCTAATCAGTGCAATTTTATGCATTAGTTTTTATGTCACTTTTAAACAGTTACATGAGCTCAGGATTGAAATTTCAGTAAATGAAATCGGGCAAGTGGGAAATTTTCTTGATCTGGAATTACATTTTCAGCAGCCATACAAGCAATCGCGTTATTTATGGATTAAGACCGATCAGCATTTAGAAAAGGTCTCGATTGCTGAACTCAAGCAAAAAATCACCTTGTCTTTTTTTGCCGATAAACGCGGCAAGTTTCATTACCCGACTGTACAGATTTATGTGGTATATCCGTTTGGATTAGTTCGTGCCTGGAGCTATTTTTATTTAACAGAGTATTCATGGGTTGCACCCAAAGCTGCATTTTATAATGCGGAAAATAAACAGCATCAGCACAGTTTTGAACCCGATATGGATGAGTTTCGTGAACTGCGTAATTTTAAGTTGGGCGATAGCTTACAAGCCGTATCATGGAAGCAGGCTGCGCGTGGGCAAGGTTTATATATTAAAGTCTTTGAGCAGCATAATGATCAACCGAGTATGGAAATCCATTATGCAAACATGCCAAGTACCGAGCATGAAGAGAAACTGAGCTTAATGATGGGGCTGATTGAGCAATGTGATCAACTGCAATGCAGCTATGCGGTATTTTTACCTCAAGCTGAATTAGCTGTAGGCACAGGTGCAAACCAGTTGCTTCAGGCTAAAAAACTTCTGGCGCAGGCTTAATTATGATGCATGCTGATGTTAGAACATCGATTTTAATGACCTTACTATTATTACTGCTTGCACAAGTATTTTTTAATCCTGTTCTGTTAAGCGCAATTTTTGCCCTGATACTCCTCTGTTTATTTGTCAGCTTTAAAGATGAGACAAAAACAGTATCCAAAGTTTGGATCTTTGCCCTAGTAATTCTGGCTTTAATGACGATTTATTTTAGATATCAGAGTTTTATCGGAGTAGAAGCGGGCGTTGCGGTTTTATCCACTTTTTTATTTGCCAAAGCTTTGGAAACCAAGAATAAAAGAGATGTCATTATCTTATTTAATTTTGCTTTGTTTGTCGGGGCGAGTTCATTTCTATATAGCCAATCCATCTGGATGGCGATTGCGATTTTGCTATGCTTATTCAGTTGCCTGATCGGGCTTTACCGTTTACAGACCAGCGAATTTAAACAGCCACAGCATCAATCATCGGCATTAAAAACAGATGCCAAGCATGTAGGTAAATTTCTGATTTTGGCTTTGCCTTTTTTTATTTTGTTGTTTATCTTTTTTCCGCGCTTACCGCCACTTTGGCATATTCCAATTCCAGAACAAAAAAGTGTCACGGGGATGAGTGACAGCATGTCACCTGGGGATATTGCAGAACTTTCGCAATCTAGCAGTTTGGCTTTTCGCATTATTGGCAATATGAATAAACTGCCTTCCCGCAATGAGCTATATTGGCGGGCAATGGTTCTGGATCAATATGATGGCAGAACCTGGACCAGTAGTTTTGTCAATCAACAACCTGTCTTGAATCATAGGATTTCGATAAAAGCAGAACAGGGTTTTGATTATCAATACCTGGCTGCAGATTCAAGTGTGATGTGGATCATGGGACTAGAAAAGTCCATCCCCAAAAACCCTCAATACCAATTAAAGCAGGATTGGAGCATTAGCCCGATCCGCTCCATCACACGAAATCAGCCTATTACGCTACATTGGCTAGGCGATGCACAACTGCAAGGACAGGGCTTATCTACACCCAATTTACTGGAAAAAAGCAATACTCAAAGCAATACTCAAATCGATGAAAAATCACGTCAATTCGCTTTGGAAATGTTTCAGAAAAGTGGACGATTACCAGACCAGTATGTGCGTAATATTTTGCAGTGGTATAAGAACAATGATTTTGTATATACCTTAACACCGGGCTTACTGGGTGAAAACCGTATCGATGAATTCTTGTTTCAATCTCGGCAGGGGTTTTGTGAGCATTATGCTTCGAGTTTTGCCATGCTGATGCGATACGCGGGGATTCCTGCACGTGTGGTCATCGGTTATCAAGGCGGACAACTTGCACTGGACCGGGCAAGTTGGGAAGTGCGTCAACTGGATGCCCATGCGTGGACAGAAGTGCAATTAAATGGAAAATGGCAACGGATTGACCCAACCGCAATCATTGCTCCACAACGCATAGATGCGGGAATGCAAAATTATATTGAAAATGATCGAACTATTTTGGGAAGTAAAGAGCAGAAGTGGAAGTATCGTCAATTTTCAATGATGAAAAATATGCGAATCTGGAGTGACTATGCGAGCTATCAGTGGCAAAGCAAAGTTGTTGGATATGATGCTGAAAAGCAGCAAAGCTGGTTGGCGAAATTAGGTTTGAAAACGGCTTATGCCAGTATCCTGATATTATTCTCAAGCATTTTATTGGTGATGATTTCTTATTTTGTCTGGATTTATTATCGTAATAAACAGCACGGTTCGGCATATGAGCGTGCAGTTCAACAGTTCTCTAAGCAACTAGCGAAGCCATTACGTAAGCAGCCTGCTGAAACTTTCTTTAGCTGGATGCATCGTTTAGCCGAAGGGGTTAAAGAGGATGAACAAAAGATATTTATCCAGACAGCAGAATATTATCAGCAGCAGCGATTTTCTGTAGCGATAACTGGCCAACAAATGAAGCAATTTAAAGCAATGCTTAAAACTTGTACATATGCTTTAAAAAATAATAGAAAGTCCTTGTCTTAAAAAATAAAAATGAATATGATTCACAGCACTTAGGTGTATAGCTCAGTTGGTTAGAGCGCTACGTTGACATCGTAGAGGTCAGCAGTTCGAGTCTGCTTATACCTACCAAGATTCAATGCCATTAGGCATAAGGACTTTAAGCAAAAAAGCTTAAAGTCCTTTTTTATTGTCCCTAAGCTGGTTTTTAATTAAAAAATCTAGAATGCTAAATTAAATCCTACGGGATATTCGTAATTGAATTTATGAAGTCGCACGCTTAAGTTGCTCTAGTTGTAGAATATGTTGATTAATTTGATGATCCATAGCCGGCAAAATTTGTCTTAAAAATTGGCAATATGAAATTGCATCGTTTGCTGAAAGCACACCTGTTTTTACAAGCTGTTTTTGCTTGTCTAATAAATCACTTACCTGACGAAAATCAGGTTGCTGTCCTACACTCAATGAATTGCTGATTTCTTCAAAATCTTGATAAAGTCGGTCACGTTGTTGAATCAATTCTGCCTGATTTGATACTGTCACTGTATTTGCTTGAACCAGTGCGCTAAGTACCAATTTTTTTTCTAATATAATTTCAGTTGGAATCGGTTTTTCTTGTGGTTGTACTGTATTTGGTGGCGTTGTAGAGAGGGGTTTAAATATATAAACCACAATGATAAGTAACAAGGTCACAATAGATCCAATGATAAGACCAAGTCGTAGGGTGCTATTCATGCCAGAAATCCTGCTCTTGCATTTAAATTAAAAGCAGACCCAATCTAAAATCAGGTCTGTTCAATTCATCCATTATTCACTTATTAACTGTTTATTATTTGGTCGACCAGCCAGCCGGTGCATAACCGATACGAACACGCTGTGGATGATTACCCACTGGAACACTCAATACCTTTTCACCTGTAGCAAAATCAATGACAGTAACGACATCAGTCTCACTCTCTGAAATCACACAGCTTTTTCCATCAGCACTCTGTGTTGCCCAGTATGGCTTGCCTGCAGGAATCAGCTTGGCAGCTTTCAAGGTAGAGCGGTCGACAATAGTCGCATAGTCATCCATGGTACCTGCCACACATAATTTCTCGCCATCTGCACTAATGGATAATCCATGGTGACGTGAGTCATTTACATATTTTGTCCGGTTAGAAGGAATGGTAGAGCTACCCGGTAATTGACCAATACGAGTGACTTTATCCTGATTTAAGTCATATTCCACCAAGCCATTAAAAAACGAAACCTGTGCATAAATTTTACTTTCATCTTTACTAAATACGATGGGACGCACAGCATTGGATAAATCCTTACGACCGAATGCATCTAATGCAGGACGGAAATCAATTTTCTTGATCACTTTAAACGTATTGGCATCGGCAATGGTAATGAAGCGTTTACCCTTGGTGAAATCTTGCCATGATGCATCCATGGAGGTTTCTACATTTCCAATGGCTGAGTTCAAAATTTTTGAGCCGCCACTAAAGAAAATGTTTTCATGCGGTTTGTCGCCAGTGGCAAAGCGTCCTAATTCCTTACCCGTATTGATATCCAGAACATGAACGACGTTACCCGAGGAAGCCGATACAGCTAAGCGCTGACCATCTGGAGAAGCGGCCATATGATCGGCACGGAAACCTTCAACAGGGGTACGCCAGTTGATCTTACCCGTAGCAATATTGATAGACACTACATCTGCAAAACTTGGGCGAGATGCAACCACTGACTTGCCGTCTGGAGTTGAATACATGTCGTCAACCAATTGATCGTTACCTTCTCCAGCAGTGGCCTGAATATACGTATAGGCAATCAGTTTAATTGGATTGAGGTGGATTTCCTTCAAACGCTCTTTGCGATCAGGAATCATGTTAATCACACCGATCTTGCCAAAATCACCCGATGGACGAATGACGGTCACTGTTCCATCCCAGTTATTGCCAACAAAAAAAACTTGCTGACTATTGGGTGGAACAGGCATCGTTGGTGTAGCTGCATTTATACAAAGCGATGTGAATGCGGTAGATGCAAGCAAAACATTCGAAGTCCATTTAAAAAATAAATTTTTGTTTTTCATCTCATTTTTTTCCAGTTCAGTTCCATGAAAGCCATTTTTTATTCAAATTTTCATTATTGGCCAATACTCCTGTATTAGCAGAATAATAGAATAAAGAATTCACCCGTCAAATCTGTAGTAATCCGATAAAAAAGCGCTGATGATGAGATGAATGAATTTATAATTTTAAGAAGATTTTAATAATCAAAGCATTGACCGAATCGGGCAGATTATTTTTCCGACGGATTGTTATTTAGCCAGTATTGATTTTTTATTCAAGAAATTGATCTGACTTACTGAAATATAAGTCTTAAAACAATGGATGAAGTTATTAAAAAGAGGTGACTCATTTCTATAAATTGGATAGTGACTAAAATTGAATGAGGTTAAGAATTTGTTTAAATCTTTATCCAATTTAATATAAATATGCGCTGGAAATTGCAAAACACTACATGATATTTTCTATAAAAGCCGTAGTATAAAAATGATTTTATTGAGTTTCTAATATTATGTCACAGATAGATGTTCTTGTTCCTTTGGCTGAAATTGAGGTGAATCGGGCTGAACTTCTCTCCATTCAGCGTAATGATCTAGTGCCTTTACTGAATGATCAATATCGTCTGAATCATTATGCAGATCAAATTATTCAAGCTCAGTCGGTCTTGCTTAACGGGGTAGATCCACATCTTACCCAGCAACTCAGTTCGACGATTGAACAGTTGATTCAATCCTTGGCAGATTCAAAAAAATATTTAAAAGCCCGCAAGTTTAATGCCTTGCAAAAGTGGCTAGGTATTGATTTGGAATATGGGTCGGGGCAGGTCGAATATTATAAAAATCTGGATCAATTGCTTAATCGTGCCAATCATTTAAGTCAGAAATTGCAAATCGAGATTCAAAAGTCACAGGCACGTTTTCAACAGTTGCTGGGACACCGTGAACAAATGGCAAAATACATTCGGGCTGCGCAGGAGTTCTTGGTGGAATATCCAAAATTTGTCAAGAATCAGCATCCTCTGGATAATTTTTCAGAAAGATTATCTAAAAAAATTAATACATTACAAACTTTGCAAGCCAGTAATGATATTGCAATTACACAAATGCAGTTATCTCAACAACTTTCATTTAGCTTGCTGGATCGTTTTAAAGAGGCGCAGCAAGTCTTGATTCCGGCATGGCAATATCATGTTAAACAAAGCAATCAAAGCAATTCGACAATTGAGTTGGAAAAGCTGGATAATAGCCGAGAGAATCTGATTAAAAATTTAAGAAAATCACTACAGAAACCAACAGATTAATAATGATATTAGGTGAGATATGACCGATTTTGAGCATAAAGATTTACCGGCCGAAATAAGCACCGATGTGGTTCAGCAAAAATTTCAGCAACTGAACTTGCAAGAAATTGGTTTGCAGGATTCAGACTTTAATGAAGTAATGAATGCGCGTAAGGAACTGGCTGCAATGAGCCATAACGCCGTAGCTGAATATGGTAAAAATATTGCGACAAAAACATCAACCTATACCGATGAGTTGTTGAATCTTGTGCAAAATAAAGACCTGGACGCCACAGGTCAAAAGTTAAATCAGGTGGTGCAAGTTGCGCAGCAGTTGAATACCAGCAGTATTTTAAACAAGAAAAAAAGTTCGGGTTTTTTTGGTAGCTTGATTAGTAAAATGAAAGGTGCCAAGCAAAGTTTCGATCAGAATTTTAATAGCACCAAAGAACAAATTGATGTTCTGGTTAACGAAATTGAAACCTCACAATCGGGACTCAAAACTCGCGTTGATACCCTGGATAAAATGTTTCATGGGGTGCAGGATGAATATAAACAACTGGGGATTTATATTGCTGCCGGGAAATTGAAAGAACATGAAATTCAGCAGGAAATTGCAACTTTAAGTACCCAAACGCAAGATCAAACGTCAGTGCAAAAGGTTTATGACCTGAATCATCTGGCCAATAATCTGGAAAAACGGGTCAGTGATTTGCAGGTCTTGCAGCAATCGGCGATGCAAACCTTACCCATGATCCGAATTATCCAGTCCAATAATTTGATGTTGGTGGATAAGTTTTATGCCATTAAAAACATCACTTTACCGGCCTGGAAAAACCAGATCAGTTTGGCCATTTCCCTAAATGAGCAGAAAAATAGTGTGCAACTGGCCAATAGCATTGATGATGCGACCAATGATCTGTTACGCCGTAATGCAGACTTATTGCATCAGAACTCGGTGGATACCGCTAAAGCCAATCAACGTTCAGTGATTGATATCGAAACGCTTGAACATGTGCAAAACACCCTCATTAAAACAGTGAATGATGTGATTCAGGTGCAAAAAGAAGGCATGCAAAAACGTGCTGAAGCCACGACGCGTTTACGTGCCTTGCAAGAAAATTTGAATCATTTGGTTATAGAATCGAGTACCAGTGGAGTGAATAGATCTTAAGAATACGCTTAAGTTCATTGCCTGCACTTCAGGAGAAACCGTTTGCCTCCCTTAGATGAATATGCTGTGAATCCGCAACAGATTAAATCTGGTGTTGTGGCGCTGAAAAAGCGCCAACGCAATCTGACTTTATTTTGTATCACCAGCAGTACCGTTTTCCTTGCTTCTGTGGTGGCATTATTTTTACAACATGATTTTGTCTATAGTTTTTTTGGTGTTACCACCGAATTGAAACAACTGCATATGCCGATCAGTGTGGATGCAAATCTTGCTGAGCTCGGGCAACACACCGATTATTTTAGCAATCTGTTGTCATGGTTTGGCTGGTTGGTTCTAAAGCTGTTTGTTTCTTTTATCGGGGCATTTTTTGTCATTCATTTTTTAAAGAAAATACGCTTCTTCTATACCCGTTTTCAGTCTTTTATTTTGAAATTTGTCGGCTGGCTGGTGGCCTTTATTGTGTTGTGGTCAGGCTTAACCTTTTTGCAATATGACTTAAATGATGATGAAAATAATGCGTATAGTGAAGCGATTCAATACGATAAAAATATTCAGCAAAGTGAATTGGCTCAGGATTTACAAAAGAGCAATTTGGATGAGCCAGTGAAGGCTTATTTACTTGCACAAGCTGCGTTGTTGCATAAGCCTGTCGATAAAGATGCCGCCATTCCCCAGGTTCTGGCTTTGGTTAAAGCGGAAAAAACAGATCCTCAATTTATTGAATATGGATTTAAGCCTGAACAATTGTGGACCATGCAGCATCAACTTTATGGAAAGACCTTAACCCCGATGGCGGCAAGTGTCTCAAAGCAAGTAGATCAAGCGGAACAAATGAGCGATGTGGTGAATATCTTTATTATTGCCATGCTTATTTTATCTGCAATTTTGAGCTCAATTTTATTTCTTTTAGCGCAGCATTTAAAAGGGCGCGTGTTAAGAGTTGAACAGCGCATTGCACCTTAAATCATGCAATTCAAGAGCTCCTTAGGGGGCTTTTATTGTTTTTCACGATTATTTTATTGCAGTTTTGCTTAAGTATGGGAATGAGGCAGAGCTTATAGAAGATATGATAAATTATTTTTAATTCGATAATCCGATCTTAATAATAAAAACAAACTGTTTTACCTATTTACTAATTTACCCTAGTATAGCCTTATTAAATAAACATTTACTCCCTTGGAGACGTTAGCCATGTTAGACCAAAATACTTCAGCTCAACTTAAAACCTTATTACAACGTCTGGAAAGTCCGATTGAACTGGTGGCGTCACTCGATTCATCTGACAAATCGGACAAGATCAAGGAACTGGTGACTGAAGTTGCGGCACTGTCGGATCAGGTCACTGCCCGTTTTGACGGAACCAATAAACGTACCCCAAGCTTCGGGATTGCCAAAGTCGGTGAACAGCCGCGCGTAAACTTTGCCGGTCTGCCGATGGGGCATGAGTTCACCTCTTTGATCCTGGCATTGCTGCAGGTTTCCGGCTATGCACCAAAAGTCTCTGATGAAGTACTGGCTCAAATCAAGGGTCTAAATCTCACTGTTGATTTCGACGTATTCGTATCCTTAAGCTGCCATAACTGTCCGGACGTGGTTCAAGCCTTGAACCTGATTGCAATCAACAATCCGGGTACAACCGCGACCATGATTGACGGGGCCTTTTTCCAGGACGAAGTGGAAGAACGCAAAATCATGGCAGTGCCAATGTTGTTCCAGAATGGCGAGCACATTGGTCAGGGCCGTATGACGCTGGAAGAAATCGTGGCCAAACTGGATTCGGGTTCATCTGCCAAAGAGGCTGAAAAACTTAATGCCAAAGGCGCATTCGATGTATTGGTGATTGGCGGTGGCCCTGCAGGCAACACAGCTGCAATATACGCGGCACGTAAAGGCATCCAAACCGGGATTGTAGCGGAACGCTTTGGTGGTCAGGTCATGGATACCATGGACATTGAAAACTACACTTCGGTGCAAAAAACCCAAGGTCCAAAATTTGCCGCTGAAATGGAAGCCCATGTGCGTGCGTATGATGTCGACATCATGAACCTGCAAAAAGTGGCTGCCATTAAAGGTGCCGATGAAACCGCCAACGGTCTGGTTGAAGTCACTTTGGAAAACGGTGCGAAGTTAGAGTCAAAAACCATCATCCTGTCGACCGGTGCACGCTGGAGAGAGATGAATGTTCCCGGTGAGCAGGAATATAAAACCCGTGGTGTGGCATATTGCCCGCACTGTGATGGTCCATTGTTTAAAGGCAAACGTGTTGCGGTGATTGGCGGCGGAAACTCGGGTGTGGAAGCGGCGATTGACCTTGCGGGTATTGTCGAGCATGTGACTTTGGTAGAGTTCGATACCAAACTGCGTGCCGATCAGGTATTGCAGGACAAGTTGAATAGCTTGCCGAACACCACGGTGATTATGAATGCCTTGTCGACTGAAGTGGTTGGTGACGGTTCACAGGTGACGGCGCTGAAATACAAAGACCGTGCCACTGATGAAATTAAAACAGTTGAGCTTGCCGGGATCTTTGTACAGATTGGTCTGTTGCCAAACACCGATTTCCTGAAAGCCTCGAAAGTGGAACTCAGCAACCGCGGAGAGATCGTGATTAACGAGCGTAACGAGACTAATGTCAAGGGTGTGTTTGCTGCCGGTGACTGTACTACGGTTCCGTACAAGCAGATCATCATCGCCACTGGCGAAGGTGCCAAGGCATCGCTTTCTGCATTCGATTACATCATCCGTTCAGGGCAATAAGTAAAAAAGCCAAAGTGGCTATGTAGACTTAGACATAGACACTTTGGCTTTAGTTCCCCAAGTTTTTGTTTTACCCTTTTATAGGAGCTCAGGGCGCTAACGCTGAGTTCCTTTTTTTATCGCTACTATTTCCCTTGTTATTTTAATTTTCTACTTTTTTGTTTTGCCCTTTTTTATTGTTCTTTCCCCAAGGTTATTGCATTTAATTAAGCAAGTTTTATTCCAGTTTTATGTAAATTTCTAAGATTTGAATAAATTCAAGGTCTTAAACTTCTGAATCAACTGTTCTTGCGTTTCCACATGTTCAGGATGTGGAATAATGCACTCAATTGGACACACGGCTACACAGGTTTGGTGCTCATAAAAGCCGACACATTCTGTACAGCGCTTTACATCAATTTCATACACCTGATCGCCCTCATAAATGGCTTCATTCGGACATTCAGGCAAACACATATCGCAGTTGATACATTTGTCAGTAATCAGCAAAGCCATGGTGTCTGGACACTCAAACAGCTTGGTAAGCTAAAGATGAAGCCGAAATGTCTGCCGTTGAATTCGGCAAATTGCGAATCAGCAGGGCATAGTTCATATCGACATCCACAGGAACAGGAATATCGACGACATGGCCTGAACCTTTGGCGTCAATAATCAAGTTACCTTTTTTGTCTTTAATCTCAGTCAATGTGAAGGTGATATTGCCTGAAGTGGTCATCAGCTCAAGCGAGTCACCCACCACAAAACGGTTTTTCACCTCAATCTTGATATAGTCACCATTGCGTTCCAGAACTTCACCGACAAATTGTTGATGATCAAAACGCGATGAACCGGTTTCATAGTTTTGATATTCAGTATGCACATGACGGCGCAGGAAACCTTCGGTATAGCCACGATTCGCCAGGCCTTCCAGTTGAGTCATCAATGCTGGATCAAATGGCTTGCCCTCTAGCGCATCATCAATGGCTTTACGGTAAATCTGTGCAGTACGTGCACAGTAGAAATAGGATTTGGTACGACCTTCAATCTTCAGTGAATGAATGCCCATCTTGGTTAAACGGTCAACATGCTGTACCGCACGCAAATCTTTAGAGTTCATGAAGTAAGTGCCATGTTCGTCTTCTTCAGCGGCAAACATGTCTTCTTCATTGCGTTGTAATAAAACCGGCTCGCCAAATTGGTGTTGTTCTAGGGCGTGTTGCTCATCGGCATCTTTATTTTTGCAGCATGATGATGATTCTTCAATTTGTTGAACTGGAATGACATCTCCAGTTTCATCTTCAGCTGCTTCGTGAATTTTATAATCCCAACGACAGGCATTGGTGCACGCGCCTTGATTGGCATCACGTTTATTCATATAGCCAGAAAGTAAGCAACGACCAGAATAAGCCATACATAATGCACCATGCACGAAAACTTCAATTTCCATGTTAGGGACATTATTTTTAATTTCTTCAATTTCTTCGATAGAAAGTTCACGGGACAGAATGACACGTGTGAGTCCCATGTTTTTCCAGAATTTTACGGTTGCCCAGTTGACAGCATTGGCTTGTACAGACAGATGTACTGCCACATGCGGGAAGTTTTCACGCACCATCATGATTAAACCCGGATCGGACATAATCAGCGCATCAGGTTGCATGGCAACCACAGGTTCCAAGTCACGGATGAAATTCTTGAGTTTGCTGTTATGCGGTTGGATGTTCACCACCACATAGAATTTTTTGCCCAAAGCATGAGCTTCCTCAATACCTGTTTTTAGATTGTCATGATTAAAGGCATTATTACGTACACGTAAGCTATAACGCGGCTGACCTGCATAAACGGCATCGGCACCATAAGCAAATGCATAGCGCATGTTTTTGAGTGAGCCGGCAGGAGAGAGGAGTTCTGTTACGTGAGTAATGCTCATGACAAAATTAAAGGCATATAAAAAATATGGCTTTATTGTATGTATTTGAAAATTAGATTCAACCCAGTAAAAAGCTCGGAATTATCCGCTGTGTCATCGAAATGTCATTAAACTTAAGTTAATATATATGTAAATACGTATATACATATATATCTTATGGATCAGGTTAATTTTTTTAAATGTCTTGCCGATCAAACGCGCTTAGACATCCTCATGCTGATTGTGAAACAGGGTGAGCGATGCGTCTGTGATTTAACCGCAAGCTTAGATTTAAGCCAGCCGAAAATTTCAAGGCATCTGGCCTTGTTACGCACTAGCGGTGTTTTGCAGGATCGCCGCCAAGGGCAGTGGATTTATTACAGCTTGCAAGCGGATTTACCGCAGTGGTGTCTGGATGTTTTGAATAACGCGGCTAGCCAAGATCAGCGTTTTAATGCTGTGAATTTATCAGCCTGCGAATCTTTAAATTGTTGTGAATAAGTGATTGGAATAATAATGAATTTTCTTTTTTTATGTACCGGGAATAGCTGCCGTAGCATTTTGTCGGAAGCACTTTTTAACGCCCGTGCACCGCAAGGTTTTAGTGCCTGTAGTGCAGGCAGTAAACCGACTGGAAAGGTCCACCCTTTAACCCTTAAAACTTTACAAAATCTAGGAATTTCGACACAAGGTTTATCCAGTAAAACCATGCAGGATTGTGAACAGTTTAATCCGCAAGTGGTCATTACCGTGTGCGGCTCAGCAGCTGCAGAACCTTGTCCTTTATATCTGGGTAAAGCCATTAAAGCGCATTGGGGTCTGGAAGATCCTTCTCATTTAGAGGTGTCTGAAGATGAAAAAATGCAGGCATTCATGCAGACGGTAGAGCATATCAACCGTCGTTTTGATGCCTTTTTTGCCTTAGATTTGACCAATTTAAGCCCTGAAAAATTAATTGCTGAAATCAATAAAATTTCTGAAATTGCCTAATCGAGAAGGTCATGACTGCTAGAAAATTGTCTTTTCTTGATCGTAATTTAACCTTGTGGATTTTCATTGCCATGGCTTTGGGCGTGGCCATTGGCGTGTATTTGCCGCAAGCATCGTCTGCTTTGGATCAAATGAGCGTGGGATCGGTAAATTTACCCATCGCATTCGGCCTGATTTTAATGATGTATCCACCTTTGGCCAAGGTGGATTATGCCACTTTGCCACAAGTGTTTCAGGATAAACGCACTTTGGTTTTATCTTTGGTACAAAACTGGCTGATTGCACCATGCTTGATGTTTGGGCTTGCGATTATCTTTCTGCAAAATTATCCGGAATACATGACCGGTCTGATTTTGATTGGCTTGGCACGTTGTATTGCTATGGTTTTGGTCTGGAATAACCTCGCCTGTGGTGACAACCAATATGTCGCTGCATTGGTGGCATTTAACAGCATCTTCCAGATTCTGTTCTTTAGTACCTACGCATGGCTGTTTTTAAGTTACTTGCCGCCATATTTTGGTGTGGCAGGGCAAGTGATTGATGTCAGTTTCTGGACCATTAGCCAGGCGGTGCTGATCTATTTGGGCATTCCATTTTTGTTGGGCTTCCTAACTCGATTATTTCTGATTAAATACAAAGGGTTGCTGTGGTATCAAAGCCATTTTATTCCCAAGATTAGTCCCTTAAGTCTACTTGCCTTGCTATTCACCATTGTGGCGATGTTTAGCCTGAAAGGTGCAGATGTGGTCAGTTTACCCTTGGATGTTTTACGCATCGCCATTCCATTGACCATTTACTTTGTGCTGATGTTCTTTATCAGTTTCTTTATGAGCAAATGGATGGGTAATGACTATGCAAGAACCACCGCCATTTCCTTTACTGCTGCAGGCAATAACTTTGAACTGGCTTTAGCCGTTGCCATTGCCACATTCGGATTGGCTTCGCCTGTAGCATTTACCACCATTATTGGTCCATTGGTGGAAGTACCTGTACTGATTGCTTTAGTCAGTGTTTCACTTTGGCTGCGTAAAAAGTTTTATGGCAATGAGACCCGTATTGCTGATTAATTGGCAATGAATGAAAGAAATTCTTGTTTAAATCTTCTTAATCCTTTCTAACAACAGCGGGGGATTAAGAAGAATGTTCATAGAATAAATGTGAGCTTAAAATGTCATTACCCAATATTGATTTAAACCTGCTTGAAACTCCGGCTCTAGAGCAGGTACAGGCTAAAGCACTTGATCATCCACCACGAATTTTATTGCTTTATGGTTCAAACCGGGAACGATCTTATAGTCGTTTAGCCGTAATGGAAGCTGGGCGCATCCTTGAGCATTTTGGAGCCGAGGTGAAAATCTTCCATCCTAAAGGTTTGCCTTTGCCTGAAGATGCTGAAAGCACACATCCTAAAGTGCAGGAATTGCATGCCTTGCTGGCGTGGGCGGAAGGTATGGTCTGGTGTTCTCCAGAGCGTCATGGTTCGATGAGTTCAATCTTTAAGGCACAAATTGACTGGATTCCACTGGCGGCAGGAGCCATTCGTGCCACTCAAGGCAAAACCTTGGCCCTGATGCAGGTCTGTGGTGGATCGCAATCATTCAATGCTTTAAATCAAATGCGGGTTTTAGGACGCTGGATGCGGATGATCACCATTCCGAATCAATCCTCCATTCCTAAAGCATTTTTAGAGTTTGAGGAAGATGGGCGAATGAAAGCATCTTCATATTACGACCGAATTGTCGATGTGATGGAAGAGCTGTATAAATTTACCTTGCTCACTCGTGGACAGGCAGGCTACTTAACCGATCGTTATTCAGAACGTAAAGAATCTGCGGCTGAACTTTCAAAACGGGTGAATCAGAAGTCCATCTGATTCATTCAGCAGATTCCAGCCGTTTTAAAATCTCGCAATGATCAATGGTGGTTTGGGTAGCGCAAGATTGTTTGAGTTGTTGTAGTTGCAGCTGAAACTTTTGCAATTCGGAAATTTTGCGCTCAATATGGCTTAAATGTTCATCAATAACGTTGTTCACTGCACAACAGTCTTGCTCAGGTTTTTGTTCAAGTTCAATCAATAACTCAATTTCCTTGAGTGACATATCCAGTGCACGACAACGCTTGATAAAAATCAGTCGTTTCAGCGTTTCATCATTATAATAACGATAATTATTGACTGCCCGAAAACTCGGCTGGATCAGCTGCTTTTTTTCATAAAAACGGATCGTGTCAGTGCTGAGCTGTGTCTTATTGGCCAAATCTTTAATTAAATAATTTTTCTCTGATTTCATGGTATGGCTTGACCTTGGAGTTAGTCCATAGTTTTGAATAAGAATAATACACCTGATGTGGAAAGTAACGGAGAAAAACATGGCTTGCTGTTGCACACCTGAACCGCCAAAAATGAACAGTAAATTTCGTACCGCCTTGTGGATTGCATTGATTATTAATGCAGTGATGTTTTTGGTTGAACTGATTGGCGGAGCTTATGCACATTCATCGGCACTGTGGGCGGACTCCTTAGATTTCTTTGGCGATGCGGTGAACTATGCTATTTCACTTGCCGTATTGGGTATGAGTTTATATTGGAGAGCAACAGTCGCTTTGCTAAAAGGCATCACGATGGCTGTGTTCGGTTTTGTGGTGATGGGAAAAGTGATTTATGCCTATATGCAAGGGATTCCGCCTGAAGCAATTACCATGGGACTTATTGGCGTGTTGGCTTTAATTGCGAATGTGGTTTCAGCTGCCTTTTTATATGCATTTAGAGATGGCGATTCCAATATGCAGTCGGTCTGGTTGTGTAGCCGTAATGACGCGATTGGTAATGTCGCAGTGATTTTGGCTGCGGTAGGTGTATTCGGTACGGGCAGCATGTTGCCCGACATTATCGTGGCACTCATTATGTCAGTACTCGGTTTAACCGCAGGCTATCGGGTGATTCAAAGAGCTTTGCAGGAACGGAAGCAAAATAAAATTAAAATAATTGGAGAAAATATTTAAAATATATCCTTGAATTTAAAAAAGGTATCCCAATATAAGCTAGCAGATCTATTCATGCTCTTTCGAGCATAAAATCGCACCTAGAGGGCGAGGACGCAGAAGTGTGTTCTTGGCACTTGGCAATTGCAACCGACAAGGTTTCATCGTTGAGTAAGACCACTAGGAAGCGATCTGATGCTACTCTAAAACTATGTGACCATGACCTTGCAAGAGCGTAGTAAGACGAGAATGAAATTTGAACAATTTTGTGAACAAGAATTTGATAATATTTTGGATAGCTTTAAAACAAAAATAGTAAAAAGAAAAGCTTCTTGTAAATATCACTCAGAATATCAAACAGTTGAAAGCTTTTATAATGAAAAAAGATCAAAATAAATTAATTCTTATAAATGCTATCCGAGTAAATAATTTTAAATTCGATCCTCTGACACCTATATTTATTCCCAAAAATAGCTTTGGCGATTATCGGATGGTTTGTGTGCCATCAGTTAAAGATAGACTTATTCAATTACTTTTCATCAAATATCTAGAAGAAATACATCCTTTAAAATTTAAAAAATTTTCAACTAATGATTTTGCTTTAAAAGGTAATGGCGGTGTAAAAGCTGCACATGATAAATTATCAAAATTCAGAAAATTATATAAATTTGCTCTAAAAACAGATATTTCTTCATTTTTTGATGAATTAGATAGAAAAAAAGTTGTTGAATTATTTAAAGACAAAATTGATATTCCTGATTTAGATAAAATTTTTAATGAAATCATTAATGCAGATCCTAATTTTAAATTACTTCAAGCTACATCTGCCGAAGAGTTTAATAAGTTTTCGAGTATTATTAAAAAAAAGAGAGGTAGGGGAATTCGTCAAGGAATGCCTATAGCTTCGTTGTTAGCTTCATTTTATCTTCAGGATTTTGAAACAGTACTCGAAAATAATAGTATTAAATTTATAAGATATGCAGATGATTTGGTTGTTTTTGGTAATACTGAAAAAGAAATCGAAGATCTTTTTATTTTAATAAAAAATGAATTATCCAAAGTGAAATTAACTATCCCTGAAATTGGTATAGGTAAAACAGAAACTTATAATCAAAATCAAACTTTATTGTTCTTAGGTCTTGAATTGAGGAGGGTATCTAAAGAGTTTAAATTGTTTATTCCTAAAAAATCATTTCAAGATTTAAATACTAAGGTTATTCAATTTCAAGGCTACAGAAAGAATATCAAGGGCGGATTAAACTTTTATAAAACTTGTCAGAAATTGGATTTAATTTGTAATGGTTATTTGGCATGTTATGAACACGCGTCAAATTTAGTGGAATTTAAAAATTTTATACAAGATAAAAAGGTCTTTGTATATAAAAGGCTACTTGCCCCGATTGGGGTGGATTATGCAAGTTTAACAACTGAAAAGAAAAAGTATTTTTTTAATGAATAAAAAACCGAGGACTCAGCCTCGGTTTTTTTAATAATTAAGAATCTTATTTTTCAACGAATGCACGTTCAATTACGTAGTCGCCAAGAACACCCATTTTAGGAGATTCTTTAAGACCATGCTGATCAAGAAGAGCAACAACATCATCTAGGAATGCCGGGCTACCACACAACATTGCGCGGTCTGTTTCTGGGTTAAAACGTGGTAAACCGATTTTCTCGAAAAGAGCGCCCGTTTCAATCGCAGTCGTTACACGACCTTGAGTGTGGAAATCTTCACGCGTAACGGTTGGGTAGTACACTAATTTTTCTTTCGCGCCCAATTCTGAGAAGAATTCGTGGTTTGGAATTTCATTCAAGATCAAATCTTGATATGCCAATTCAGACACAAAGCGTGTACCGTGAACCACAATAATTTTTTCAAAACGTTCATACGTTTCAGGATCACGAATCGTAGAAAGGAAAGGAGCAAGACCCGTACCTGAAGAAAGAAGGTACAAGTTTTTACCTGGGTTTAAGTCGTCAAGGACCAAAGTTCCTGTCGGTTTACGTGATATCAAAATATCATCGCCAACTTTTACTTTTTGCAAAATAGAAGTTAAAGGACCATCTGGCACTTTAATAGAGAAAAACTCTAACTCTTCTTCATAGTTAGCGCTAGCAATAGAATAAGCACGCATTAAAGGCTTACCGTTTACTTCCAGTCCAATCATCACAAATTGACCATTTTTAAAACGTAGCGCAGTGTCGCGAGTGGTTTTAAAACTGAATAATGTGTCATTCCAGTGGTGTACGTGAGTAATCTTTTCGACGTTGAAAGCAGCCATTAAAGGTCTCAATAAATTATCAAATTAGAACAGCTTACTATTCTAATCTAAAAACATTCTCGATAAACTGAATATATTTAATTGAACTTATCAGAAAAATTGATTATGACTGAGCTTAAAGTGCCAATAATCGGGTATATGAATTCTCCTTACCGTGAAAAATTTGGCATCCCGCGACAACCGAATCTGGTTCAGGTCGAATCGTATATTGAAATGCTGGAGCCTTATAATGATTTATTGGCATTTGAAGGGATTGAGGAATTTAGTCACTTGTGGCTGATCTGGCAGTTCCATGACAATAAAAATCAACAAGATAACCCAAAATTTCGCCCACAAGTCCGTCCACCGCGTTTAGGTGGAAATAAGAAAATAGGCGTGTTTGCGACACGCAGTATGTATCGTCCAAGCCCGCTGGGTTTATCTGTGGTTCAGCTGAAAGAAGTGAAAAAAGTCGGTAAGTCGGTTCGGGTTTATGTCACAGGCAGTGATCTTCTAAATGGCACACCCATTATAGATATTAAGCCTTATATTCAATATTCAGATGCCGTGATGGATGCACAAAGTGGTTATGCTCAGGATGAACCTGAACGAATGGCGGTTATTTGGACAGAAGCGGCAGAACAGCAAAAGCAAAATTTAATCAAAAATCAAAACTTGGATAGTCGAATTGTGAGTGAATTGGAACAGGTTCTAGCGCTTGATCCAAGACCGGCTTATCAGGATGATGCAGAGCGGATTTATAAAATGAATTTCGCCCATTTTGATGTCAGCTTTAGGGTGGGATTGGCTTTTGTTACTGTGACAGAAATTATTGAACTTTCAGCTTAGCGCTGCACCATCCACCAAAGTACAGCAATTAAAATGGCCATATGTAGAATTTGCACAGGTGCAAAATAAAGGGCAAATTTTAATCCACCGCTGATGGCTGCATTAATGGATTTAGAAACAGCATGTGCAGCCAAGCCTATAATGAGGGCATACAGTAAGCTGGTATTTGAGGGGTCCCCCTGAACCACCACCGTAGCCATAGCGGCATGAATTTCAAACAGTGACGCTAAAAAGGTACCTGCAATCAACCCGGCATCACCTAATAAACGTTCCAGTCCATAAACACCTGCCTGAATCAGGGTTAAGGAAACGGCAATGATGGCTGCTTCTTTTAGGCTAAACATACGGCTATCTTCTGGTTGTGTTTCTTCAACCGGTTGTGCCTTGGCTAAAAGCCAATAAGCACAAAGCGCTAAAATAGCGATGGCAATCAGGGAAGGGACAATCAGCAGTTTTAGCCATACCAAAGACACCCCACCGATCACAATGAATAACAATACCAACGTTGAAATACAGGACATAAGTGCTGCACCGGCATTTGATCGAGCATCAGCTTCTCCACTACGGACTTGCATGCCTAAATGTGCAATCATTGCGGTACTGGAAACAAATCCAGATGCAATTGAAGAAAGAACCAGGGCTTTTTTTGTTGAAAGTAAGCGCTTGGCAATATGTGCCAAGGCTTGAACCACAAGAATTAAAGTCAGCAGTTTTAAAATAATATGCGGATTGAGCACTGCGCCCCATAAAGGTGTATTGGGGGTGAGCGGTAGACCGACTAGAATCAATGCTAGTAAAAATAAACCATCTTTAAATTCAGCTTCGGTGATCCATTTTCCGGCAAAACCATGTATCGAATGTTTCATCATGAGAATGACGGTCAGGACGACGGATAAGCTTGCTGCCAGTGTCACATTCCAGATACACAATGCTCCAATGAAATAAGTCATCACGAATGCCAGTTCAGTGGTCACACCCGGGTCTTTGAGCTGGTTTTTAAGCGAAAAAATACTGATCACAGCGACACTGATTGCGCCCACAACACCAAAAATAGGCCCAAAGATAAAGCAGAGTGCACCGAGTAATGCACAGATCACAAATGAGCGAACTCCGGCAAAACTGTGCTGATTTTCACGTTGCTTGCTGCGTTCACGTTCCAAACCAATCAGCAAACCACAGCCTAAGGCTGCTGCCATCATCATCAGCAACTCTTGAAACGATGTCTTTTGCAGGGACAGATTCAGCATATTATTCACAAGGCTCATCCAATCGCTTGGGTAGGGGAAAGAGTGCCGCATATTTGAGCAGCACATTTAGCATTATTTGCTATAAATGAGTGAAAGTAAAAGCGTAATCGTTTTCAAAAAAGTTACAGCTTGCATTTGAAAGACCGATGAGAAAAGGATCATTTTAGTAACTGGCACTGATGCTTTTTTCTAAAGCTGATTGAAGTCAGATGAAATTTAGTTTGCTATAGTGTGCTTAGGTTTTGGGGCTTAGAACAATGAATTTTAATTTTGAAATGGACACGGCTTGGTGTCTGGAACAACTACAAAAAGATGGACGTATTACCGAGCGTAACAAGCTGATGATACAAACCACACACCGCCAACGCGAACAGCTGAAATGGCATCCATTGCAGTGGATTGCACATTTTAATCTGGTCGATCTATCCCATCCACAATCTACATTGACCTTGAACCGTTTATGTCAATGGATTGCAGAAAAAGCCAAGATCCCGTTTTATATTATTGATCCCTTGAAGGCTGATGTCGGTGCTTTAACCAATATCATGTCGCAAGAATTTGCACTTCGAAATAAAATTTTGGCGGTTGAAATTCAGCCAGATAAAGTCCTGATTGCAACGGATCAGCCTTTTAAAACTGAATGGGTTGCAAATCTGGAACATACGCTGGCACCGAAAAAAATCCAGCGTGTGCTATTAAGCCCAGATCAATTACAGCGCTATTTGGTGGAATATTATCAGGTGAGTCGTGCGGTTAACTCATCACAAAAATCCAGCGCTTATGATCGTGACAACAAAGGCGTAGAAGCGCTTTTACAATTGGGCGATACGCAAAACCCAGATGCCAATGATCAGCACATTGTAAAACTTGTAGACTGGGTTTTACAGTTCGCTTTTGAGCAAGGGGCCAGTGATATTCATCTCGAACCGCGTAAAGACACAGGTAAGGTACGTTTTCGAATTGATGGGGTGTTGCATACCATTTATAAAATGCCGGCCAATACCCTAACCGCGGTGATTTCGCGAATTAAAATTTTAGGTCGCATGAATGTTGCGGAAAAACGCAAACCGCAAGATGGCCGTTTAAAAACCCGTACCCCAAAAGGACAGGAAACCGAGCTGCGTTTATCGACTTTGCCGACGGCTTTTGGCGAAAAACTGGTGATGCGTATTTTTGACCCAGAAGTGCTGGTACGCAGTTTTCAGCAACTGGGTTTTGAAGGTGGTTTACTCAAGGACTGGCAGGCTTTAACGGCGCATAGTCACGGGATTATCTTGGTGACTGGCCCGACCGGTTCGGGGAAAACCACGACACTATATTCTTCACTGAAACAGCTGGCCACAGAAGAAGTCAATGTCTGTACCATTGAAGATCCTATTGAAATGCTTGAACCAAGTTTTAACCAGATGCAGGTCAATCAAGGGATTGATTTAGGTTTTGCCGATGGAGTTCGTGCTTTAATGCGTCAGGATCCAGACATTATTATGGTCGGTGAGATTCGTGATCATGATACTGCCAATATGGCGATTCAGGCTGCATTAACCGGGCACTTGGTGTTATCCACTTTACATACCAATGATGCACCCTCAAGTTTGACCCGTTTACATGATTTGGGCGTGCAGCCATTTTTAACGGCCGCGACCATTTTAGGGGTGTTGGCACAGCGTCTGGTACGAAAACTTTGCCCGCATTGTAAAACAGAGACTTTTATTAACGAACAAGAATGGAAGCATTTGACCTACGACTTTAATATTGCGATGCCAGACTTTGTGTTTCAGGCAGTGGGCTGTGAAGAGTGTCGGCATACTGGTTATAAAGGACGTGTCGGCATTTATGAATTTATGCCTTTAAGTTTAGAGACCAAACAACTGATTAGTGCTAATGCCAATCTAAATGAATTGCGTCAACAATCCAAAAAAGAGGGTGTTGAACCGCTGCGTATTGCCGGGGCACGTAAAGTTCTGGACGGACTGACCACTTTGGAAGAAGTCTTAAGGGTGGTTCCCTTGAATTAAGGAATTTTTTGAAAATGATTTTTTGAAAATGAAGTAATCTTAAGATTCACCTCATCTTGATTTGTTTTAATAGCTTTATCGAAATGATCAACAAAAAGATGAGGGTTTCAAAATGAACATGATCTCAAAAGCAGCTTTAATTACCGGTTTGATCGGTGCAACAACATTTGCCGTCGCAAATACTGCCGTGAATCAAACTGCGATTGCACCTACAGCCACTACTACGGTTAAACAGGCTTTAAGCTTAAAAGATGACACTAAAGTACAGCTCAAAGGTTATGTGGTGAAAGCGGTCGGTGATGAAAAATACCAGTTCCGTGATAACACCGGCACGATTACAGTCGATATTGATGATGAGTTATGGAAGGGTAAACCTATAAATGCCAAAACTCCACTTATCCTGATTGGTGAAGTCGATATTGATTACAAACCTGCAAAACGTGTTGAAATTGATGTGGATGCGGTTCAATTTTAAAATAATTGAGCGGTTGAAATAAAGCGATCAGTGGCTGAAATAGCCTTTTACCAAGACCACATGAATGATTCCATGTGGTCTTTTTGATTTAAGCTCTTTTTTAAAACATGCTATGTTAAAAGCCAATCATGCCAAATACTTGAGAACAACATATGCGAATCTTACTGGCAGAAGATGATGCTTCCCAAGCAGAAAGCATCAAAACATGGTTGGAAATGGATGGTTATAATATTGACTGGGTCGAGCGTGGCGATCATGCCATTTTAGCCATTGAGCAGCATCAGTATGATTGTGTCTTGCTCGATCGCGGGCTACCCAAAGCCACTGGAGACAAGATTCTTAAAACGTTAAGAGCACAGCAGCAACAAACACCTGTGATTTTTATTACCGCGCGCGACAGTATTCAGGATCGTGTCGAAGGTTTGGATTTAGGCGCTAATGATTATCTGGTCAAACCTTTTAGTCTGGAAGAACTTTCCGCACGTGTACGTTCGCAATTAAGACAGCATCAAAGCAGTGCCGGACAAGATTTACGTTATGCAAATCTGGTTTTAGATCCGCAAGCCAAAACCCTGATTCAAGAGGGTCAAAGCGTGAATTTAACGGCCAAGGAATTTCAGATTTTGCATAAACTGATGCAAAAGCCGGAACATGTCATGACGCGTGAGCAACTGGAAGAGTCTCTCTATGCCTGGGGCGATGAAATAGAAAGTAATGCGATAGAAGTGTTTATCTATCAATTACGTAAAAAAATAGGCAGCCAATATATCAAAACCATTCGTGGTTTGGGCTATCGCATGAGTCAGGATTAATATGTCACAAGCCGTGTCGCTACAAAGCAAACTGATCAAGACATCATTACTGAGTTCAATAGTAGCTGGGGTAGTGGCATTGCTACTTTTTGTGGCGATTTCCCTGTATCAGACCATGCAAGTGCAAGATCAACTCATGGATGAAATTGCCGACATGCTGTTGATTTCGGATGTCACCGTCAGTTCAGGACAACAGGTGGATGAACTCAGCGATGAATTTGATATTCAATACCAACTCAAAGATCAGCAACAGGTGCTCACTCAATCAAAGAATTTCCAAATCGACAATCCATCTTCAAAGCTCAAAAATAATGTATCGGAAGGCTACGATTTTATTTGGCAGGAGCAGCAATTGTGGCGCATGTACACGGCTGAAGATAGCGAACTGAATATGTCAGTGTTGGTGTTACAACCGGTTGGAGAGCGCTTTAAAGATTTGATTCAAAATGTCATGGGTTATGGCCTGATTTTAGTCTTGCTCTGGTTCATCCAGTGGCTGATTTTACATTTTGCGGTAAAACGCCAATTCAAAGTGATTCACCAATTGTCCAAAGAAATTTCAGGAAAAAATGCCAATGATCTCGCTCCGATTCAGCAGCAAGTACCTGAGTTAAAAGAATTACAGCCGATGGTGTGGCAATTGAATCAACTCTTACAACGGCTCAAACAATCCTTAGTGGCAGAGCAGCGCTTTACCGCCGATGCCTCGCATGAGTTACGTTCACCGTTATCTGCCATTCAAATGCGCTTACAGGTACTGAAACGTAAATATCCAGATTTAGCACAGGACCTGGTCAGCATCCAAAATGATGTCAGCCGTGGAACACAAGTTTTAGAAAACCTGCTTTTACTTGCACGTTTAGATCCGACCAATACCAGTCAATTGCCTAAAACTGAAATAGATGTGCAACTTGTAGTGATGGATGTCATTCAAGCCTTGCAACCTTTTGCGCTTGAGAAAAATATTCAGATCCAGACCCAACTTTCGCCTCATCTTTATATTGTGGCTAATGAAAAACTGATTTTCAGTTGTCTACGCAATCTGGTGGACAATTCCATTCGCTATGCAGAGCAGGGTGGGCATGTATTTATTGATGTACAACAAAAGCAGCAATACATCATTATCAGCATTGAAGATGATGGGCAGGGCGTTACAGATGAAGTGCTACAAAGACTGGGTGAGCGCTTTTACCGCGCTTTGGGAACCAAAACTCAGGGTTCAGGTTTGGGGCTTTCGATCTGTCAAAAAATCATTGAATTGCATGCAGGGGAAATTCATTTTTCTCAATCCAATCATGGTGGATTAAAAGTCAAGCTGCAATTTCCATTTCATTTGCATCGCTAAAAAGCAGTATGTTTGCGCACATACTGCTTGTTTCCACGAATATTATTATTGGCTTGTGACTATATTTGGTCAGAATCAGTTTTATTTGGTCAGAATCAGTCGATTGTTACGGGTTAAACGTAAACGATATTCTTCGCCGGCATGCATGATTCGAATTTCTCGGCCCAAAGAAAATAGATTGTTCGAGTGCAACATCGGTAGTGAGTGTGCGACATCATTATTACGTGTAAATAGGCTAAATGGTGCGTTCATTCCTTCGGTTCCGTGGTATATAGTGAATGATTTAAATGATAATCATTATCGAATAGACCTGTCAATGAATTATTTAAGATTTCATAAAAAACTTAAATTTGCTTACACTCTGTAATATTTTCACGCAAAAACATTTTTACGTAAAGGAGTACGGCATGTCGAAACCCACGATTCACGTTGCAATTGCAATCTTGTTGCATCAAGACAAGGTACTTGTTGGATGGCGTGAAGCAAAACAGCACCAGGGAAATAAGCATGAATTTCCAGGAGGAAAAGTTGAAGAAGGTGAAAGCCCTTTAGCCGCCTGTCGCCGTGAAGTTTATGAAGAAGTGGGGATTGGTTTGCAGGGCTGGCATGCTTTTGATGTGATTCGCCATGAATATGACGATGTGATCGTCAACTTGCATTTATTTCATGCCATTGTACCGAGCGCTTTGCTGAATGAAATTCAACAGCCATGGAGATGGTATAGCCGTGATGAATTGCTCAGTTTAAATTTCCCCAAAGCCAATCAGGCTATGATCAAGCGCCTGCATTGGGCGCATCAGATTAAAATTTCAGATGGGTTAAATGCATTAGACGCATTAAAACTGGATCAGCTGATGTATTGGCGTGTTGAGGGGACTCAAGCTCAAATTATTGAAATTTCAGGATTAAGTGTTGAGCAGTTATCCAAGCTGATTGTGAATACTGAGCTTTACCAGCAGTTAAATTCAATTCAGCAACAGGCCATTTCAGCCATTCACTTAAAGCAGTCGCAAGTCATGGCTTTAATGCAAGGCGATTTAATCATGGGCAAACGCTATATTGCTGCCTGTCATGATTTAGTCTCGATGAAACAGGCAGAAAAAATAGGTTGTGATGCCATTCTATTGAGTCCGGTGCTGGCTACAGAAACGCATCCAGAAGCTCGGGCATTGGGGTGGGAACAGTTTAAAAATTTAGCTGCACAAGTCGAAATTCCTGTTTTTGCTTTAGGTGGCATGCAAGCCGGTGATTTGATGACGGCTCAGCAGCAGGGTGCTTATGGAATTGCAGGGATTCGATTTTTATAAAAAATAGAATAAAAGAATGTATTAAGCTCTGAATTGTTCATCTTAATACATCCAGAATTTTATAAGGCTTTCAGGGCTTTTTGCGCTTGCTGAATGGTTTTCTGATCTTTCTGCTGTTGTGCAGCTTTTAAAATGACCAGCCAAAGCTGCTTTTTCATGGCATTGCTTTGCGCATAACTCAGTCCACGTTGGGCTAAAGCTTCCGCATTTGCAGGCTTATTTTTTTTATTGGCCACCAAAGCCAAATACAAAAAAGTCTCGGCAGATTGGGGTGCCAAGCGCTGGGCCTGAAGTGCAGCCGCTTCAGCCTGATTCCATTGCCCCTGTTTATAGGCCAGTTGTGTTTGTTGCATCAATTTTTTAAATGCGGGAAGTTTACGACCATCATCAAATTGCTGTGTTCTTTTTTGCTCAGGAACAATCACCTGCATTTTTTTACGCTGGATTTCTTCGCGCTCATAAGGGGTAATGACCACACCAGAAGGCGTTTTAATTTCCTTTTTTTCAGAAGGTGCAGGTTTTGCCGGTTGCTTGGTCTCAGGAGCTGGCAGGCTTTGACAGCCCACCAAAGCGATTAGGCCTAAACCGGTCAGCGCCTGCTTATACATGTTGAATCGAACCTTCATTATGAATTGTCACCCTTAATTATTATAGCTACCGCTTGAAATGATCTGACTGTTATTAGATAAGTCACGTTGCATTTCAGTTTCACTTTCACGAATATAGTTTTCGATATTATCGTTTTCTACAGGTGCGGCCTGATTGTTTTCAGTGTCAGAATTGTAAACTGGCTCGACCTGATAATGCGGTAAACCACATGCGGTTGCCTGGCGTGGCACATTACTGCGCAGGATCGGAATGTACATGGCGCCTTCACAACCTTGGGCAGATAAATAGCCGCTCGCGCGATCAATCCAATGCCATTGTACATTTTCAGTTTGGCGTAAGTTCACAGGTTTTTGACGCAGCTGCTTCATCACATTGGTCCAAACAGGAAGGGCACCTGAAGAACCGGTTAAGCCAGTGACTTTATTGTCATCCAGACCCAGCCACACCACACTTAAATAATTACCCGAATAACCTGCAAACCATGAGTCACGCGTATCATTGGTGGTACCAGATTTCCCTGCCAGATTTAAATCGGTGGGCAAGGCGCTATAAGCCGAACGACCTGTACCAGAACTCATCACTTGTTGTAAGCCATAATTCAGAATATAAGCGGCAGAAGGATCAATGGTTTTTTGAACGGTCAGACCATAACGATCCAGTAAACGTCCGTTTGCATCCACCACAGAACGAATGGATTTGATTGGGTATTTAAATCCGCCCGTTGCAAAGTTGCTGTAAATGCTCATCACTTCCATAGGCGACATATCAATTGCACCGAGGAAGATAGATGGATAAGTGGGAATATCTGAAGTCACGCCAAATTTTTTCAGATGATTGCTAAACGTTGAAATTCCGAATTCCTGACCTAAACGGACTGCTGAAAGGTTGTAGGAATTTGCCAAAGCTTCGGCCATTGGTATGACACCATGATCACCGCCACTATAGTTTTTAGGCGTCCAGGTTTTTCCTTCACTGGCAATATTGAGGGCGCTGTCTTCAATTGGACTTGCCCAGTTGTAACGTCCCGATTCAATGGCACTTAAATAGATAACCGGTTTGAGTAAAGAGCCCACTTGACGTTTGGCATCTAAAGCACGGTTAAAGCCGGTAAAGTCTTGTGTAGAACCCACCGCTGCAACCAGTTCGCCATTTTCAGGATGAGAAATTAAAACTGCACCTTGCAAGTCTTTTAAACGTTTAGGATTGGCATTGGCTAAACCGGAAACAGACGCCTTAAATGCCTCTTGAACCTTGGTTTGTGCAATGGGATCAAGGGTGGTGAAAATTCTTAAGCCTTGATTGGTCAAATCACCTTCTTGATATTCAGTCCGCAATTGTCGACGGACAATGTCCAGGAAATCAGGGAAGCGGGCAGGACCCAAAGTCGGTTTTGCAATCACATTGAGTGATCGTGCCACTTCTTGCTCAAACTGTTCCTGAGTCAGATAACCCATCACCAGCATATTGTTCAGGACAATGTCACGACGTCTTCTTGCACCTTCGGGATTTCTCCAGGGATTGAACAGCGTTGGTCCTTGAACTAAACCGACCAGATACGCTTGTTGAGCTGTATTCAATTCTCTGAGCGGTAAACCAAAGTAAAACTGTGAAGCGAGACCGTAACCATTAATTGAATAACTGCCATTTTGACCCAGGTTCACTTCATTTAAATAAGCTTCCAAAATTTCATCTTTATCATAATGCAGCTCAATTAACAGCGCCATCAAGGCTTCATTGACCTTACGTTTTAAGGTTTTTTCTGGACTTAAATAGAAGTTTTTCACCAATTGCTGGGTCAGGGTTGAACCCCCTTGACGCTTGCCACCCGTGACATTACTCACTAATGCACGTGCTGTACCGCGAACTGAGACCCCATGATGATGATAGAAGTTACGGTCTTCTGTCGCAATGAGCGCTTCAATTAAAGGTTTAGGCACTTTATCCAGTTTAATCAGGACACGGTCTTCATTGTGCTGCGGGTAAATGCCGCCAATCAATAAAGGCTCTAAACGAGCGATCCCGGTAGAGGATGGTTTGGTCGCACTGACTTCACCCACCTGATTATTGTTAAAAGTGACTTTTAAAACCTGTTCAGGTTCTGCGCTATCGCCAAAGTCGAAACCACGGGTATGCACATACAGTGCATCACCTGAGCTAACGTAACTTCCTGATTTGGTGTAGCTATCAGAATTTTTATAGCCGAGTAACTTCAGCTCTTGAGTAAAGTCTGATTGATTGACCGGGGCATTGGTATAGATTTCTAAAGGACGGGCAAATACTTTTGCCGGAATATCCCAGCGCTGTCCTTCAAACTTGTCCCGCACAATATTATCCATTCGTATTAAATAGATGCTAAAAGCCAAGAAAGCAGCAATGACTAATATTGAAAAAATAAGCGCTAGTAAACCAATCCCACGTTCAGACTTCATCAATTAATATAAGATCCTGATAAATTGTGCTAATCATGCGAAGCTTTTCGTTTTTTTGCAATAATTAATCTGTGAATGAAGATAAAATAGGGTGATAAAAAACCCGCTAAACCTGTAATGAGTTATTGATTTTATAAAAGATGTTATTTTTACAGCTTGGGCTATCTTTGCAGATATTGGGCCAATTTTAAACCACCTTTCCAGAACTGAATCATTCAGCAGCGCTAAAGATCTCAAGATGCTGCCTAGAAAATGTGATTTTTATCATAACAAACCAATATTGCTCAAACTTGCAGGACTGTTTATTGTAATTCTTGTATGTAAGTAAGATAAATCATTCTTTATTAACTAATCAATTAATCTATATAGAGTGCGATATAGAACTTTAAAGTTTTTTAAAATGAATAGGGTTAATGCTATTATAGGCAGGAATCGTAGCGGAGCGATGACTCAGGTGCAAATTTCACATAAGACTTTTCGAAACATTGGATTAGTAGGACGTCCAGATAAATCCTCCGTCGTTGAAACTTTAAGTCTCATTCATGACCATCTTTTAAGTTTAGGGCTTCATCCTGTTTTTGATTCTCAAACAGCGGCGCTGGTTCCTTACCCAAATACGCAAACGGTTAGCCGTGCCTTACTGGGTGAAGTGGTGGATTTGGTCATTGTGGTAGGTGGCGATGGCTCTTTATTGCATGCCGCACGCGCACTGGTAAAACATAATACGCCTGTGATAGGCGTGAACCGGGGTCGTTTGGGCTTTTTAACCGATATTAAGCCGACCGAAGTATTATTCAAGCTCGATCAGGTGCTTAAAGGCGAGTACCAGTTGGATCGCCGTTTCTTGCTGGAAATGGAAATTCGTTCCAAAGGCGAAAGTATTTATGATGCCATTGCGCTGAATGATGTGGTTTTACATTCGGGTCGATCGGTTCATATGATTGATTTCGAAATGAATATTGATGGCCAGTATGTCTATCGCCAGCATAGTGATGGCCTCATTGTTTCTACACCTACCGGTTCTACGGCATATGCCTTATCCGGTGGTGGACCGATTGTCCATCCCGGTATGGATGCTATTTCTTTAGTGCCGATGCATCCGCATACCTTGTCTTCACGTCCTATTGTGGTCGGCGGGCATAGTGAAATCAAGATTATCATTCGTGAAAATCGCGTGTTACCGATGGTCAGTGCCGATGGTCAACATAGCGTTTCACTCAATGTTGGGGACAGTTTGCATATCCGTAAACATCCATTTAAATTGAATTTACTTCATCCACCCGGTTATGACTTCTATATGGCGTGTCGGACCAAACTTGGTTGGAATCAAGATTTTGACTCTTTACAACAGCAGGATTAAATGATGAATATTGAACAAATGCTGACCGTGCTCGATCCTGAAATTGTTTCGCGTTTAAAAACAGCAGTAGAAATTGGTAAATGGCCGAACGGTGTTGCATTAACGCGTGAACAGCGTCAGACCTGTATGCAAGCGGTATATGCCTGGGAAATGAAACATTTACCTGAAGCCGAGCGCAGCGGTTATATTGACCGAGGCACCAAAGAAGAAGATGAACATTGCGATTCGCATGTTGAAGAACCTGAATTCAAACCGATTCGTTTTGTTTAATGATGAGTTGTTTGAGTAGCTAAACTTTAAATTGAAGTTTAGCTACACGTAAAAGCCATTCGCAATTGTTCGAGGCAGGACTATATTCATATAGTCCTGTTTTTGCGAGAGATGACACTCGGTGGTATTTGCCGAGTTTTGCGAATGGAAAAAGTTTTGGTTACTTTTTAAAAAGTAACACAACGAGCTCCCGTTATTTGCTAATAAACAGTAAGACTCCGCAGAGCCTGACACTTTAAGCTATTAAACAACTTTTCGGTTTTGCCAAAGCTGTTTCGCTTTTAACATTGCCTGCTCATAAGAATCACAAGCGCCCATGGTATATAAAGCAATGCCCATGGTTTCAGTGACTGCAATTTCACCGTACTCATGACTTTGCTGACCTTCCCAGACTGCTTTAAAAACTGACAGATCCAGTTCTTCTTCAATCTGGCTACGGTTTTCAGTCAACTTTGGTAATTCGTGCTCGTATAGTTCGCCATTTTTAATACCGCAAATTAAAGTTTTAGCATCAGGGTTGCGTTCAAATTCACCACCTTCACCTTTAATGACGGCACTATTTTTATAGCCTAATTTAAAAGCCGCCTGTTGGTGCGAACCTCGATAGGCAGGATGGAAGATCGCCTGTACCGTTGCTTTGGCATTGAATGGATTGATTAAACGGGCAAGAGTGTGAATCGGTGAACGCAAGCCCATCACGTTACGCAAGGCAATCAAGTCACTTAAGATGGGTGAAATCGCTTCTAAAGGAATATAGGCAAAATTGCGTTGCTGTAATTGTTGTTCCACATCTGTGTCATTCTGGCAAATGGCATAACCCAGATATTCCAATACCTGTTCAGTATAAAGACGGTTAACGGTATGACCCGATGCGCCATGCATCACCACTTTATAACCATGCTGTGCCAAAGTCAGGGCAGCCAATAAAAACCATGGATAATGCTTACGCTTGCCTGCATAGGACGACCAATCTAAATCGACGTCCAGGTTTTTAAAATTGAGTTGATTCCGTGTGGCTTGCACAAAACCCGCCAGCTCATCTACAGATTCTTCTTTAACACGCAACAGCATTAAGAAAGCACCAAGCTGAACATCCAGCACTTCATCTTTTAAGATCATGCTAAAGGCTTGATAGGCTTCCTCATAACTGAGTGAACGCGCACCATTTTTCCCTTTACCCACAATGCGTACATATTGTGCAAAAGGATGTTCAAAATCTTTATAGATATTTCTTTTGGTTTGCATAAGTCTAACTTTATGGGCAAGTAAAATAAGTATGCAGCTATTTTATAAAGTTGACAGGAATATTGCAGCCTAATTCAAATAAAACTTCAGTGGTTGAGTTTAGACCAATGTCTAATAAGAAATTGATGATTATTTAGTCTAATTAACAAATAAGCGAGAACAAGCACTAAAAAATTAGGTAAAATTTAATCATATTAGACTTTTGTTGCATTCCAATCTCCTGATCTAGCGGTTTTGAATTTGGAAAAGTTCAGAATATCGTGATTTTTTAATCACCCTTATAATACGTATTTATTGTTCAGTATTGAATGAATTCAATGCTTTGGCGCTCTTTTGCCTGGCAAAAGGGTTTTGGGCTGTTTATTTGATGAAAATAGACAAAAACTGAATATTTCTTATTTAGAAATATATCGTGAAGTAATGTCATGGCTAAAAAACCAATTTATAAGTCACTTTATTTTCAAGTGATTGTTGCCATTATTGCGGGTATCCTCGTTGGTCATTTTTCACCAAGTGGAACGCAAATAATCAATGGTGCAGAACAGTATGTTCCGGGTTTAGGTGAACAACTTAAACCTTTAGGTGATGCTTTTATTCGTTTGATTAAAATGATCATCGCACCAGTAATCTTCTGTACAGTCGTCAGTGGTATTGCTGGTATGGAAAGCATGAAATCAGTGGGTAAAACTGGTGGTATTGCTTTACTTTACTTTGAAATTGTATCAACGATTGCCTTGCTGATCGGTTTGCTTGTCATTAATGTTGCAAAACCGGGCGTAGGCATGAATATCGATGCTGCATCTTTGGATACCTCAGGTATTTCTAAATATGTAGAATCCGGTGCATCACAATCGACGCTTGATTTCTTTATGAATATCATTCCGAATACGGTTGTGGGTGCATTCGCTGAAGGTGAAATTCTTCAAGTATTGTTATTTGCAATTCTGTTCGGTTTTGCGCTGCATAAACTGGGTGATGCAGGTAAACCGGTACTCAAATTTATCGATCAAGTTTCACACGTTTTCTTCAATATCGTAAACATGATTATGAAGTTGGCGCCGATCGGTGCGTTTGGTGCGATGGCATTTACCATCGGTAAATATGGTATTAGCAGTCTGGCGCAGTTGGGTCAATTGATCTTGTGCTTCTACGTGACATGTTTGCTGTTCATTTTCATCGTATTAGGCACAATCAGCCGTGTTTGTGGTTTTAGTATCTTAAAAATGATTCGTATGATTCGTGAAGAATTATTGATTGTTTTAGGTACATCTTCTTCAGAGTCTGTATTGCCTCGTATGTTGAAGAAACTTGAAATTGCAGGTTGTGAAAAGTCAGTGGTGGGTCTGGTAATTCCTACAGGTTATTCATTTAACCTTGATGGTACGTCTATTTACTTGACTATGGCAGCAATCTTTATTGCCCAAGCAACCAATACCCAGCTGGATATTGAGCATCAAATTACATTACTTGTGGTGTTATTGATTTCATCTAAAGGTGCAGCGGGTGTAACGGGTTCTGGTTTCATTGTGATGGCTGCGACCTTGTCAGCAGTAGGACATATTCCAGTGGCAGGTTTGGCCTTGATTCTGGGTATTGACCGTTTCATGTCTGAAGCACGTGCATTGACTAACCTGGTGGGTAACTCATTGGCGACCATCGTTGTTGCAAAATGGGTCGGTCAATTGGACACTGAACAGCTTCATCATGCGTTAAATAACCCTGAATATGTGGATGCCAAGATGCTTGAAGAAGCAGATAAACCACATAGCTAAAAGATTGGATTAAGAAAAAGGAAGCTTCGGCTTCCTTTTTTATTGACCCAAAAGTCATGAAATAACACCGCTACAGAACATGACAGATGTTTATAAAATGAATAGGATGGGGGAAGGAATAAATACAACAACTCAATACAAGGACGCTATATGTTGGCTTATGACGCTGATTTAGAACTATTTCGTGATAATTACAAACGCTTTATGAATGAGCATGTTGCACCGCATTATGAACAATGGGAGCAGCAAGGCATCATGCCTCGTTCTATCTGGAATTTGATGGGCGAAAATGGTTTCTTGTGTATCGATGTACCTGAAGAATATGGGGGTTATGGTGTTCCAACCCATTATTCATTGATGTTGGTTGAAGAATCTGCGCGTGCCGGATATAGCGCATTATCCACCGGTATTTCATGCCATTCTGAAATTGCAGCGCCGTATATTTTACACATTGGGACTGAAGAGCAAAAACAATACTGGCTACCGAAAATGGTATCGGGTGAAGTGATCGGTGCCATTGGCATGACCGAGCCGGGTGCAGGTTCTGATTTACAAGCTATGCGTACCAATGCGATTTTGCAGGGTGATCACTACATTTTAAATGGCTCAAAAACCTTTATTTCAAATGGTCAACATGCGGACTTGGTGGTATTGGCTGTAAAAACCGATCCTCAAGCACGGGCAAAAGGCGTGTCTTTGATGCTTTTGGATACACATTTAGACGGCTTTAAAAAGGGCACAAACCTCAACAAAATTGGTTTGCATTCGCAAGATACTTCAGAATTATTCTTTGATAATATCAAAGTGCCGAAGGACCAATTACTGGGTCAGGCAGGGCAAGGTTTTGCTTACTTAATGCAAGAATTACCACGTGAACGTACAGCAATTGCCTCAACTGCCATTGGTGCGATTCGTGGTTCAATTGATGTCACGGTTGCTTATGTAAAAGAGCGTCAAGCCTTTGGTCAGCCGATCAGTCAATTTCAAAATACCCGTTTTGTACTTGCACAGGCAAAAATTGATGAATTGGCAACAGCAGCATTTTATAATCAGAATGTCGAACTCTACATGCAGGGTAAACTCGATGTAGAAACAGCGGCAGCATTAAAAAGTTTCAGTACAGATATGCAAATGAAAATTGCCGATAACCTGCTACAACTGTTCGGTGGTTATGGCTATATGAGTGAATATCCAATTTCACGTTTCTTCGTGGATGCCCGTATTCAGCGTATTTACGGCGGAACCAATGAAATTATGAAAGAGATTGTTGCGCGCAGTATATTGGGACGCTAATCCATACAATAAAAAAGAGCCATCTGGCTCTTTTTTATTGACTTAATACCATCAGGCTTTCTTCAATAAAGGCGGGTAAATCATCAGGCGAACGTGAAGAAATATATAGATTATTGTCATTTACCACGCCCATATCGTAATACACTGCGCCAGCATTGATCAGATCATTGGCGAAGCTTTTAATGGTCGTCATTAACCGGCCTTGAACCACTTTTGCGGTAATCAGCAGTTGTGGATTGTGACAAATACTCATTATTGGCTTTTTTGCATGGGCAAAGTTACGTATAAAATGGATGAAACGATCATCGGCACATAGGTGGTTAGGGGAATGGCCACCGGGAATGAGCAAGGCATCAAAATCATGCACCGAAACATCATCTATACTTTGGTCGATGGTCACTGCAGATTTGCGTTTATGGCCGTAGACAATATTGCCTGCTCTATTTTCAATATTCAAAACACTATGACGTGCAGCACGAAAGGCCTGTACCGGTTCTGAGTATTCCGTATCTTCAAAATCATGAGTCACTAAAACGGCGATTCTTTTTGACATTATTATTCTCTGAATTGCTTTGTTAAAAGACTATAGAGCAAACATTACACTTTTGTGATGTATTTTGGTAAATAGCTATTGCAAATGAAAAAGCCCCGAAAATAGGGCTTTAGGGCTTAATGTAAGTGCTGTAATGAGTTGACTCTAGGCGATATTTTGTTGTTGTTGCATTTTTCGAAGCTCGGCACGCAGAATTTTTCCGACGGTTGACTTTGGTAAATCGTTCAATATCTCAATGAATTTTGGGACTTTATATGCAGTCAGGTTTTCTTCGCAGTGTTTTAAAATGTGATCGCATGAAAGGTTGGGGTTACTGGAGGTAATGAAGGCTTTGACGGATTCTCCAGTTTTTTCATCTGGTATGCCTATTACTGCAGCCTCAATGACATCTGGGTGTTCTGCCAAAATAGCCTCAATTTCATTGGGATAAACATTAAAACCTGAAACAATCACCATGTCTTTCTTACGGTCTAGAATATAACAAAAGCCATCTTGATCCACTTTGGCGATATCACCTGTATGTAACCAACCATCCACAAAAGTTTCTGCTGTCTCGGCTGTACGGTTTAAATAGCCTAAGACAATCTGTGGACCTTTAACACAAAGTTCACCCGCCTCGCCCAAGGGAACTTCCTGACCTTCTGCATTGACAATCTTAATATCTGAACCGGGGGAGAGGAAAACCGACTGAACCTTGACGGATTTCACTGATCGGTGGATGCAGCAGTGCTGCACAACTGGTTTCGGTCATGCCAAAACCTTCAATAATTGTACCGACTTTGGCTTTCCAGTTTTCGGCTGTAACAGGGCGTAAAGCTGTCCCGCCGGAAATGGCGCAGGTCAGTTTCGGTGGATTCTGTACAAACCAGTCTTCTGCCAGAAGTCCTGCATATAAAGTATCTACACCGGTTAGCCAGGTGACATTAAATTTCTCAAAAGCAGGTCTTAAATTACTGACTGGGCGTGGCGATGGAATCAACAGGTTATGAGAACCCCCTTCGAAGAACATCAGGAAGTTCACACTAAAAGCAAAAATATGGTACAGCGGAATAGCGGTTAAAATACAGTCTTGATAATTAAATCCAGACTGATGCGCCCGTAAATAATCGCCGGTGATTTTGATCAGCGACGCTACATTTTGATGACTGATCACCGCACCCTTACTGCGTCCAGTGGTTCCACCTGTGTATTGATACAGGGCAATATCATGTTGAGTCGGCAGGTATTGTCCTAAAGTATTGCCAATGGCTATAGCATCGGCGAAAGTGGAATATTCAATACTGGGTTTGAGTGAGCGACCTTGCGCTTCGGCATCCGCTTGCATCTTTTGTGCAATCATGCCGCTATACGGTTCATCAAAAAATTCACTTAAACTGGCTGTGACTAAGGCAAGCGATTTAAGTTGAGGATTGTTTTGAATGACCCTTTCAAAGGTCGCTAAAAACAGCTCCGAAACAATCAGCGCTTTTGCACCACTGTCTGCCAATTGATACTTAAGCTCACGTGGGGTATACAGCGGATTGATATTGGTAATGATCAGCCCGACTTTCCAGCAGGCAAATACTGCAATTGGGTATTGCAGGGAATTCGGCATTTTCAAACCGACCACATCACCTTTTTGAAGCTGAAGATGATGTTGTAAATAATTGGCAAATGCAGTCGAGAGATCATCAATTTCCTGGAACGTTAAAGTATTGCTTAAGCCAACCGGCAATACCACACTGAATGCGGGGGATTGGGGGAATTGCGCCGTGGTATGGGTGAGTAATTCTGCCAGATTAGCCCGGACTTGCTCTGGTTGAAGTTGATAGCCATGTAATGAGCTTGGTAGATGTTTTTCCCATGGGCGCTGTGCGTAATGACTCATCGATTATCCTTAAATTTATTTTTAAAATATTTTTGATTTTTTATGTCAGTCTTGGTATTCGTCTTTTAATATCGAGTAAACAGGTATTTTGCGCAAGGATCAAGTCTGCCAATCAGTGGGAGGGAAACTGAAAAAAGCCAGATAAAAATAATTATTATTAAGAGCTTTAAAATCTGACCTTATTTGCAAATGCCGATAAATTAATTTAATTAAATGCCATAAAATCGGCATAACTGTTGTGTATTTAAAAATCTACGCTTGTTACGAAATTTTGGGCAAATTGGCAAAAAGTCATCAATTTTAAATATTCATGGCAAAAACATCAGCAATAAAATTACTGATTAAATCAACTGTATGTTTTTAAGACTGAATCAATCAAAGTCTTATTGCGTAACATTTGAAAGCTAACTATTGTTATACTGTTTGCATAATGTTTTCGAAGGGCGACATAACAATGATCCACGACGATCAAAACACCACGACTTCTCTTGACCTGGCTAAAATTCGTGAGGATATTGACTCTGTAGATCAGCAGATTCAACAACTTATCAATCGTCGAGCGAAATTGGCAGAAGCAGTGGCAAAAGCAAAATTTGCTTCTGAAGAGAATCCGTTGTTTTACCGTCCTGAACGTGAAGCGCAAGTTTTGCGCAATGTTATGCAGCGTAATGAAGGACCCTTATCTGATGTGACTATGGCGCGTTTATTTCGCGAAATCATGTCAGCATGCTTGGCGCTTGAAGCTCCGCAAAGTATTGCATTCTTGGGTCCTGTTGGAACGTTTACTCATTCAGCAGTCCTCAAACATTTCGGACAAGATGCCATTGTCCGCCCACTTCCAACCATTGATGAAGTGTTCCGTGAAGTCGAAGCGGGCAGTGCACATTATGGTTTAGTGCCTGTTGAAAACTCATCTGAAGGTGTGGTGAACCATACTTTAGACTGTTTTAAAGCCTCGCATTTAAACGTGATTGGTGAAGTGGAACTGCGTATTCATCACCAATTCCTGGTGTCATCCAATACCCGTAAAGACAGCATCAAACAGATTTATGCACATCAGCAAACATTGGCGCAATGCCGTGGCTGGTTAGATGCTCATTATCCGGGTGTAGAACGTGTTGCCTTAAGTTCAAATGCCGAAGCGGCGCGCCGTATTCGCAATGAATGGCATTCAGCAGCAATTGCATCTGAAGTGGCTGCAAGCATTTATGACCTGGAAATTCTACATGGCAACATCGAAGATAATCCGGAAAATACCACACGTTTCTTGGTGATTGGCCGTGAAAAAGTGCCGCCAAGTGGCAATGACAAAACTTCATTGCTGATTTCTGCGCATGACCGTGCTGGTGCATTGCTGGAAATTCTTGCGCCCTTTGCAAAACACAACATTAGTCTAACCAGTATTGAAACCCGTCCGGCTTTACCTGAAAAATGGGCCTATGTGTTCTTTATTGACCTGGAAGGCCATGTCGATCAAGAAAATGTCAAAGCGGCAATTGAAGAGATTCGTCCTTTGGTGAAAGAAGTTCGAGTCTTGGGTTCTTACCCGATTGCAGTATTGTAAATTTTATCCATCAAAGCGATGGTCAATTTTTGCATTGAAGTTGACCACATTTATCACTTGAAATAACTGGAAGAGTAACATGTCGTTTGTTCCTGCCAATGAAGGCATCTCAAAGTTAAAGCCTTATCAACCAGGTAAACCCATTAGTGAACTTGAGCGCGAGTTGGGGATTACTGATATCGTTAAATTGGCCTCAAATGAAAATCCATTAGGCTGTTCTGACAAGGTCAAGCAAGCCGTGGCGGCTGAGTTGGCAGAAATCGGACGATATCCGGACGGTGGCGGTTTTATCTTAAAAGACCAGATTCAAGCACAATTTGGCATGACTGCTGACCGGATTACTTTGGGTAATGGTTCAAACGACTTGCTTGAAATGTTTGCCCGTGCATTCGTTTCTTCAAGCGACTCTGTGGTATATAGCCAGCATGCCTTTGCGGTATATGCCTTGGTGACTCAAGCGATTAATGCAGAAGCGATTGAAGTGCCGGCAAAAGGCTTTGCCCATGACCTGGATGCCATGGCAGCAGCAATCAAAGCCAATACCAAACTGGTCTTTATTGCCAACCCAAACAACCCGACCGGAACCTGGTTTGAAGAAGCTGAATTTGACGCCTTCATGCAAAAAGTACCGACCAACGTGATTGTAGTTCTGGATGAAGCCTATGTGGAATATTTCCCGGAAAACTTCAACAGCTTAAAACTCTTAGAACAATATCCAAATATCATTGTTAGCCGTACCTTGTCTAAATGTTATGGTCTGGCTGCACTGCGTGTTGGTTTTGCCTTGGCATCGGTTGAAGTGACTGATTATCTGAACCGTATTCGTCAACCCTTTAACGTGAATCATCTTGCGATGGTGGCTGCTGTGGCGGCACTTAAAGATGAAGACTTTATTGAGCAATCACGTATTGTAAATAAAGCGGGCATGAAACAGCTAGAACAGGGCTTTGAGGCACTGGGCTTAAATTATGTGCCTTCACGTGCCAACTTTATTTTGGTCGATGTACAGGCTGATCCTGCGCAAACGTTCAATGCCTTGTTAAAAGAAGGTGTGATTGTGCGTCCGGTCGGTATTGCAAATCATCTTCGTGTATCGATTGGTACTAAAGCTGAAAATGCTAAATTCTTGACAGCACTGGGCAAAGTTCTGAATTTGACCAGCAGTGCTGTAGAGGAAAAAGCTTAAGCCATGTCTCAGCCACTGTTTGAAAAAGTTGCCTTTATTGGACTTGGGCTGATTGGCTCAAGTCTGGCTCGTGTCATTATTGCTGAAAAATTGGCAAAGCAAATTGTTGCCTCTACGCGTTCGCAAAAAACACTAGATGATGCAAAAGCGCTTGGACTGATTCAGGAAGGCTATAGCAATCCTGTCGATGCGGTCAAAGGTGCTGATCTGGTGGTGTTGGCTTTGCCTGTGCGTGCAACGCAAAAAGTGCTGCAAACCATCAAGCCTTACCTGTCAGAGAACACCATCATTACCGATGTGGGCAGTACCAAGGGTAATGTGGTGGATGCTGCAAAAGCGGTGTATGGGGAAAACTTGCCTGCAGGTTTTGTACCCGGTCATCCAATTGCAGGTGCAGAACATACCGGTGTGCATGCAGGTAAGGTCGATTTATTTGCCAATCATAAAGTGATTTTGACACCGCTTCCAAGCAGTGGTAGCTGGGCCGTGAATCAACTGATTCAACTGTGGCAAGCGGCAAAAGCGGAAGTGATTTGCATGGATGTGGACAAGCATGATGAAGTGCTGGCACATACCAGCCATCTTCCGCATTTAATGGCCTTTAACCTGGTTGAGCAACTGGCAAACCGTGAAGATAATCTGGACATTTTCCGCTATGCTGCGGGTGGTTTTCGTGATTTCTCGCGTATTGCAGCCAGTGATCCGCAGATGTGGCATGACATCTTTTTTGCCAATAAAAAAGCCATTTTGAATGCAGTGGATGGTTTTGAGCAACAACTGACCCAAATCCGTAAACTGATTGAAACTGAAGATTCACAGGCATTGATGGGTCTGCTAGGGCATGCTCAAGCGGCCCGCCAGCATTTTAATTACATGCTTTCCAAGAAACCCTTGATGGAGAAAAATAAAGTGACACAACAATTTACCATTTTGCCAGGTGCTAAAAAATTCCAGGGTAAATTTACCGTGCCAGGTGACAAATCTGTGTCACATCGTTCCATCATGTTTGGTGCGATTGCCGAAGGGACAACGCATGTGACAGGTTTCCTGGAAGGTGAAGATGCTTTAGCGACGCTTCAGGCATTCCGTGACATGGGGGTGAGCATTGAAGGGCCTAAGAATGGTGAAGTGACCATTCATGGTGTTGGTGTCAATGGCTTAAAAGCCCCTGCAAGTGCCTTATATATGGGTAATTCGGGTACTTCTATGCGTCTGCTTTCAGGCATGTTGTCTGCACAAAAATTTGATTCAGTCATGACCGGTGATGCATCACTATCTAAACGTCCTATGGAGCGTATTGCCAAGCCATTACGTGAAATGGGTGCACAGATTCAAACCACAGGTGAGCGTGGCACACCGCCAGTTTCTATCACGGGCAGCCAAAATCTTCAAGGTATTCATTACGACTTGCCAATGGCATCTGCTCAGGTGAAATCAGGGATTTTATTGGCAGGTCTTTGGGCAAATGGTGAAACTTCGGTGACTGAACCAGAGCCTACCCGTGACCATACCGAACGTATGCTGCGTGCTTTTGGTTATGAGGTAAAAACTGAAGGCAATCGTATCTCACTGCAAGGTGGAGGAAAACTCGTAGCTACTGAAATTCAGGTGCCTTCTGATATTTCATCTGCAGCATTCTTTATGGTCGGTGCCGCCATTACGGAAGGTTCGGATGTAACCCTTGAAGCGGTCGGTATTAACCCAACCCGTACCGGTGTGATTGAAATTCTGAAACAGATGGGTGCTGACCTAACTGTAGAAAATGAACGTATTGCTGGTGGTGAACCGATTGCAGACATTCGTATTCGTGGTACACGTACTTTAAAAGGCATTCATATGCCAGAAGATCAGGTACCATTGGCGATTGATGAATTCCCAGCATTGTTTATTGCGGCTGCCTGTGCAGAAGGTCGAAGCATTTTGACCGGTGCTGCAGAGCTTCGCGTTAAAGAATCTGACCGTATTCAAGTGATGGCAGATGGCTTGAAAACTCTGGGCATCGACTGCACACCAACCGATGATGGCATTATTATTGAAGGTAAAGGCAAATCAGGTGACTGGTCTACAATTTTCAATGGTGGTGAAATTGAATCGCATCATGACCATCGTATTGCGATGAGTTTTAGTATGGCAGGCTTACGTACTTCAGGCGAAATTAAAATTATCGGTACAGAAACTGTGGCAACCAGTTTTCCGACATTTACTGAACTTGCAAATCAAGCCGGTTTAGCGATTCAAGTGAGTGAGTAATTAGTCTAATATTGTATATTTTTTAGACAACAGCCAAGCTTTTGCTTGGCTGTTTTGTTTTTATTGCTTATGCTAAAACCATACAAGAAAAATGCGTTTGGATGCACCGATGAGAAAATTACAATTTACTGCAAACTGTGAAAAGCATGCTCATGTGTCGCAGCAACCGAAAGATTGTCACGTGACTCAGGAATATGTGGCAGATCTTTTGTCTAAAGAATTAGGCCAATATGGTTTCCAAACTTTGTCGCAAAGTGGTGATCAGGTTGCTGTAAGTGTAGACAATCAATCTTTACCTTTATCTGTCACTTGTCAGAGTCATGATGAAGAAGGGCATTTAGTTTGCGAGATTACCTCGTATCCAGATGAAGAGCAGGATTGGCTAGATCGTATTACCGAACAAAGTCTATTAAATCAACTGGCTCAAGCGGTTGAGAACACTTTAAAAGAAGATGAATCTTTTAGCGAGTTTAAATGGACGACGGGCTAATCATAAAATATAAATATCAATGCGGCTTTTCTAAGTCGCATTTTTTTTCATCTAAATTTTTAATGGGTTATTTTTTGGATTTGCACGCTTGGTAAAAATAATAAAAAGCGATCTCAATACAACTACTTTTATTGGAAAAATTAAATTAAAAAAGACCGTCTGATGACGGTCTTTTGATCTCTTCTCTATACCGGTTAAGCAACTAAAAAGCGAGAGATTGCAACACGCAATTGCTTTAAATATCCAGTAAAGAAATGGTTTGCACCCGGTAATATCGTTAACAGGTGACGTTGTGGTCTAGCCCATTCGATTAAGTCAGATAATAAAGTGACTTCATCGGCCTCACCATGGATAAACAGAATATCACCTTTAATGGCAGGGGTAACATAATGGCGTAGACCTGCCACAGTTGCTGTTGGTAAACCACATAAAATCAATTGCTTCGGTTTAATTTCATCAGACAGTGCATTATAGCTTTTTGCCATCACATGGGCGCCAAAACTAAAACCACCTGCATAAAAAGGCAGGCTGATATGTTTACTGCGAATTTGTTTAATGGCTTCTAAAATGTCATCCGTTTCACCATAGCCTTCGTCATGCAGGCCATCGCTTTGACCTGAGCCACGGAAACTCGGACGATAAACAATGCAACCGCGCTCAAGAAACATTTGAGCCAAAAGCGTAGGTACCTTATGCTGCGGATTACCGCCTTGCAAGGGATGGGGGTGGCATACAACCGCGAATCCTTTCACTTCACCCTGTGGATAATCAACAAAAATTTCAAGTTGACCCACAGGACCTTGAATGAAAATTTGCTCGGACATATTACAACCGATGAATAACAGGAGAATGAGGTATTTTACCGATAATGTTCAGCAAAAACACAAATTGGAAATAAAATAAGTCTACTGTTATAGTTTGTTTAATTATTTTTTGATCAGGTTATTCATGCTCGCCTTAATTTCTCCTGCCAAGACTTTAGATTATGAATCTGCACTACCAACCGATACACATACCTTACCAAGATTGCTGGAACATTCACAAGAACTTATAGACGTAAGTCGTAAACTGTCTGCTGCAGATCTATCCAATTTAATGAGCGTGAGTGAAAAAATTGCCAAATTGAATGTTGAGCGTTTCAATGACTGGCAGTCCGAGTTCAATTTCTCCAATGCACGTCAGGCTTTGTTTGCCTTTAAAGGAGATGTGTATACCGGGTTAGATGCGTATGATCTGAATGATCGACATATTGAATTTGCACAAAATCATTTACGTATGTTGTCTGGGCTTTATGGTTTGTTGCGACCTTTAGACTTGATGATGCCGTACCGTCTAGAAATGGGCACAAAATTGAACAATCCACGTGGGCATAACCTATACCAATTCTGGGGCGATCGTATTACCGGCTTGATCAATGAAGATTTGGAAAATGCCAATTCAGAATTATTGGTGAATATTGCATCGGACGAATATTACAAATCCGTCATTGAGCCTAAAGTTAAAGCTGAAATTATTAAGCCGGTATTCTTGGATCAAAAAAATGGCAAATATAAAGTCATTAGTTTTTATGCCAAAAAAGCACGGGGTTTGATGGCACGCTATATTATTGAAAACCAGCTAAATCGGGCTGAAGATTTAAAATCATTTAATACTGATGGTTATTACTTTGATGCGGAAAGTTCACTTAAAGGTGAACTGGTATTTAAGCGGGATGAGCAGCAGGCAGCTTAAAGTTGTTTTTGTAGACAATGAAAAATCCCGAAACTGATCGGGATTTTTTTTAAAGGTGAAAAGAATAATTTTTATAACAATTAGATAGTTATATTTAAATACAAAAAATATTTTGAAAAGTGTGAAATACATCACGTTTTATTGTGATTGTTTGTTAATATAATAAAAAGTTACCTGACTAATAAAATTTTGTTATGAAAAGATTATTAATTCTAAGCATCATTTTTGCCGTGCTAGTGCTTGGTTATTGGGTTTACCAAGATGCAGAAATGAAAAAAAAGAGAGAGGTGAATCAGTTAATTCATGAAAGCTCTCAGTCACTCAATATTATTGAGCTATCTCCTCATAATTTTATTTATAAGAAGCTCGATGAAGTTGTTGAAGTTCGTTCCTCAGTTTACTTAATTGCAAAATCAAGTGAACTTTAGTCGCTAAACCTGAATTGGTAAATTAAAAAAGATAGATATGCTATTGAATTTTATTGAATAATAAATTTTAGAAACAATAAAAAATCATTGTGCTATAATTTGCCACGACCATAATTGAATCATTATATTTATTTTATAAGTATATGATTTATTTAAATGAAGTAGAGCTGCATAACATTTATGCAGCTTTTTTGTTTTACAATTTTTGTCATCTGGCTGTTTTAGCTTCACTGATAAATTGTTCAATCTACTTGTTTTTAAATATAAAAGTTGGCATATCCATTGCTTAGACATCTATAAAATTAATGGTGATTCGACCTAGCGGATCATTAATTTTATAGCGTGCTGACGGCATAAAGTTTACTTACCGGGGTAAAGTCATGACGACTCCTAATCCATCTTCAGAGAATATGCTTGAACGCTTATTTAAGTTAAGCGAAAACAAAACCAGTTTTCGCACCGAAGTTCTTGCAGGTGTAACCACTTTCTTAACCATGTGTTACATCATTATTGTCAATCCAATGATTTTGTCCGAAACAGGCATGGATCATGGGGCTGTGTTTGTCGCAACCTGTCTCGCAGCCGCAATCGGTTGCCTGGTGATGGGACTTGTTGCAAATTATCCGATTGCACTCGCGCCGGGTATGGGCCTAAATGCTTACTTCACCTATTCGGTGTGTATGGGAATGGGTGTGCCTTGGCAAACTGCACTGGCTGCGGTATTTGTTTCAGGTTTGATCTTTATTGCGATCAGCATGTTTAAAATTCGTGAAGCGATTGTCAATGCAATTCCAATGTCATTAAAACTGGCGATTGGTGGCGGTATTGGTATGTTCCTCGCGCTGGTTGCTTTAAAAAATGCCGGTATTATTGTCGATAATCCCGCAACCTTGGTAGGCTTGGGTGATTTAAAACAACCTTCAGTACTTCTGGCTTTGCTTGGTTTCTTAATGGTTGTGGTGATGCATCAGTTTAAGGTGCGTGGCGCAATTATTATCAGTATTTTGGTGATTACTGCCATTTCTACAGCATTGGGCTATAACCAGTTCCAGGGTGTGGTTGGTGAGATTCCATCTCTTGCCCCAACATTGCTGCAAATGGACTTCGAGGGCTTGTTCACTGCTAGCTTAGTGGGCGTGATCTTTGTGTTCTTCCTGGTCGATCTGTTTGACTCAACAGGCACATTGGTCGGCGTATCACATCGTGCAGGCTTATTGAAAGACGGTAAATTACCACGTTTGAAAAAAGCACTTTTTGCGGATTCAACAGCAATTGTTGCAGGTGCGGCTTTAGGTACATCTTCGACAACACCTTATATTGAATCATCTGCAGGTGTTGCAGCGGGTGGTCGTACAGGCTTAACCGCTGTTGTGGTTGGTGTTATGTTCCTGTTATGCCTGTTTTTAGCACCGCTTGCGCAATCTGTGCCAGGTTTTGCTACAGCTCCGGCCTTGTTGTTTGTCGGTGTGTTAATGATTCAGGGTATCGTCCATATTGAATGGGATGACATTACTGAAGCGGTTCCTGCCTTTTTGACCATCGTATTTATGCCTTTTGCGTACTCAATTGCAGACGGTATTGCGATGGGTTTTATCAGTTATGCATTGATCAAACTATTCACAGGTAAGGCAAAAACTGTTCCATATATGGTCTGGATTATTGCTGTACTTTGGGCATTGAAATTTGCTGCATTTGGTGGCTAATTCACCAAATTCACAGTAGGGTGTAAACTCAGTTTGCACCCTTTTTTATTTTTTTAAAAAAAGTTTTATAAGGATAAGATATGAATCAACTTGAGCTTATTCAAGCGCTGCCAAAGGCAGAGTTACACGTACATATTGAAGGGACTTTTGAGCCTGAACTCATGTTCGCCATTGCTCAACGTAACCATATTGATATTCCGTATAAATCTGTAGATGAAGTGAAACAGGCCTACAACTTTCATAACTTACAGTCTTTCCTCGATATTTATTATGCAGGTGCCAATGTTTTGGTGCTCGAGCAAGATTTTTATGATCTGGCCATGGCCTATTTTGAAAAATGCGCTGCAGATAAAGTGGTTCATACTGAAATGTTCTTCGATCCGCAAACGCATACAGATCGTGGTGTAACATTTGCAACCGTGATCAATGGCTTGCAACGTGCCTGTGATGATGCAAAAACCAAATTTGGCATTAGCTCACATTTAATCATGTGTTTCTTGCGTCATTTAAGTGAAGAAGCAGCATTTGAAACTTTAGAACAGGCTTTGCCGTTTAAAGATCAAATTATTGCTGTAGGACTGGATTCAAGCGAAGTAGGGCATCCACCATCTAAGTTTGAGCGTGTATTTGCCAAAGCACGTGAAGAAGGCTTTTTGGTGGTAGCGCATGCCGGTGAAGAAGGTCCAGCTGAATATGTCTGGGAAGCTTTGGACTTGCTTAAAGTCAATCGCGTGGATCATGGTGTACGTTCAGAAGAAGATCCGAAACTGATGCAGCGTTTAATTGCGGAAAAAATGCCTTTAACGGTGTGTCCTTTAAGTAACTTAAAGCTTTGCGTCGTCGATGATATGGCGCAGCACAATATCCGTCGCTTATTGCAACAAGGCGTGCATGTGACTGTAAATTCGGATGATCCATCATATTTTGGTGGATATATGAATGACAACTTTATTGCGATTGCTGAAGCCTTGGATTTATCCAATGATGAACTAAAGCAATTGGCTAAAAATTCGTTTGAAGCGTCATTTATCTCTGATGCTGAAAAGCAAAAATGGTCACAACAGATTGATGCTTTGGTGTAATTCCTCTATCTGAAAATACTTCTGGATTGAGCGGATGGATATATTGATCCGCTTAATCATGGCTTGTTAAATCATATTGCGTGTAAAAAGTTAGGTTTTATTTTGAAAAAGAGTTTTTGCTGGATAGCGATTATTGCTTTGCTGGTTGGTTCCGTAGCGTTTTTTGCGACGGATAAAAATTCTACTTTAACCCAGAAAATGTTAAAGCCAGTGGTTGAGCAAGGGTGTAAAAGTGAACTCAATGATTCGAAAATCTGGAAATCGGCTGCCTTGTTTATGAGTTCAGAGCGTCAAAGTTTGGTGCAAAAACAAATCTGTGGTTGTGTCAGTGACCATGCCCTGAATGATGTGTCTGTGAAGGAATTAGCCATGGCATCGTTTAGTGAAGATGCTAAAAATAATCTGATTAAACAAGCTGTGTTAAATAGCGTTAAAGGTTGTGCTCAAGCAGCCTTGAAGTAAGTTTGAAATAAGAAAAAGCCGCATCCGTATATAAACTGATGCGGCTTTTTTTATTGGACTTTATGGTGCTATTTTTCTTGTTGAGTCATGCTACGTAAAACATGATCTTTATCTATAAAATGATGTTTTAAAGCAGCAGCGATATGTCCTATCACCAGAAAACCGGCAAACCATGACAAATAAATATGGACAGGTTTAACAATGGCTAAAAGTTCAGGGTTGTCTTGAACCAGACGTGGGATTTCAAATAAATACAGAACAGGCGCAGGATGCCCGGCACTCCAGCTAAACAAACAGCCGGTAATGGGTAATGCAAGCAGCATTAAATATAAAGCCAAATGCCCAAGATGTGCCAAGACTTTCATAAGTGGCGACATCGTATCTGGCAGTTGTGGAACGGGGTGGGTATAACGCCAAAACAGACGAATTATGACCAGAAAGATAATCGTTGTCGCGATGTTTTTATGTAAAGTGATAACTTGGCCTTTAAAGCTGCCATCAATATCATAACTTAAAAAATTTCCGCTATAAAAACCAATCAACCATGCGGCAATGAAAATAACCGCCATCAGCCAATGAAGCATTTGTGCTGTACGGGTATAGTGTTGTGAAGTGCTTTTCATGTTAGACCAACATGTAATTTATAAGTCTAGGCATGCTAATCAAATTGCAGATTTTAAAAAATGATGAATATGGAACGAAGCGTATAATCCTTGCAACGCTGAAAGCTGTATTGTTTTTGCACAGACAATACCCACCTGGAAAATTCATTTGAAATATAGATTTCTTCTAGGGAGAAGTTTCGGCAGAATATGCGCAACAGATTTTATAACAAAGGATTTAACTGTGAAAAAATTAATTGCTTTACTTGCACCTTTAACTTTAGCGCTCACTGCATGTGTGTCAACTGGCACAACGACAGGTACAACGGGTGCAACAGGTACACAATCAGCAACTCAGCAACTGGGTAGCGCGGCAATTAAAATTGCCATCAATGCAAAATGTACAACTGAGCTGAATAACATTGCTGCATGGCAAACAGCCACTAAATTGATGACTGCAACTCAAAAACAAAATATTCAGTCAGAAATTTGTGGCTGTGTAAGTGAAAAAGCGCCACAAAGCGTGACAGCTGTAGATTTGGCAACCGCAGCGATTGATCCTGCTGCACGTACCACTATTGTTTCAAATGCTGTGACTAAAACTATTAATGCCTGTGTCGCTGAAGCAGTTCAATAATTATTAACGAAGTAATAAATAGGCTGATTTGTTCAGCCTCTTTTTTTGTAGGTAGGTAGGTAGGTTATGAAAATCGCTGGTGCAGATGAAGCAGGACGTGGTCCACTTGTGGGCTCTGTGGTTGCAGCTGCAGTTATTCTAGATCCCGACAACCCGATTGAGGGCTTGAATGATTCTAAAAAACTCACTGAAAAAAAACGTGAGAAGCTATTTGTAGAAATACAGGAAAAAGCCTTGGCTTGGGCCATTGCTGAAGCGAGTCATGAAGAAATTGACGAGATCAACATTCTTCAAGCATCATTGTTGGCGATGCGCCGCGCTGTAGAGGCTTTAAACATTCAGCCTGAGCATGTGTTGGTCGATGGAAATAAAGTCCCACAGGGCTTAACCATGAGCTGTGATGCAGTCGTGGGCGGAGATGCCATACATGCAGAAATTTCAGCTGCCAGCATTCTGGCAAAAGTCACCCGTGACCATCAAATGGTAGAGCTTGACTTACAATATCCGCAATTTGGATTTGCGAAACACAAGGGTTATCCAACCAAAGCTCATTTTGAAGCGATTGCGGAGCATGGCGTGATTGATCAGCATCGTCGCAGTTATGCACCGGTCAAAAAAGCCTTGGCTTTGCTTGAACAAAGCTAAAAACCAATAGCCAGATAAACTTAAAGCGGCTTATGTAAGCCGCTTTAGGAGAAAAACATTTAATCTTAACGATTAAAGTCATTCTGGGTATTCTGTGGAAAATTATCTTCTTCGAAAGAAGGTTGATAATCTTGATCGAGATGTTGAAGATGTTCGTGCATAGCGCGTTCATGTTGAATACGTTGATAAATTTCTTCACGATGAACGGATACTTCTTTTGGAGCATTAACGCCAATTCGAACCTGATTTCCTTTAACACCAAGCACAGTTACACTGACCTGGTCCCCAATCATTAATGTTTCTCCGACACGTCTAGTCAGAATCAGCATGTTTATCTCCTTGCAAAATGCTAAACCTGCAATTGATCTAAAATGTAAAAAACACAACCTTAAATATCAAAGAAAATTTTAACAAAGCAATGTGACAAACCTCGTCCCATACAGCGTTTTTGCTAAAATTTTCTTAAAAGCTCTTGGCTAATATAACAGAGCCACTATAAGAAAAACTATAGTGGCACTGTTTTTTTCTACTTTTTTAAAAACTGTCTAACAATGACAATTTTTGTCAGTTTTTCCGATGTTATGCACGTACGCTTGATTCGCCATGCTCACGATCTAGACCAAAAGCAGTGTGTAGGGTGCGCACAGCAAGCTCTAAATAATTTTCTTCAATGATCACGGAAATTTTAATTTCTGAAGTAGAGATCATCAAAATATTGATTCCTTCTTCAGCGAGGGCAGTGAACATTTTGCTTGCCACACCTGCATGTGAACGCATACCTACACCAACAATCGATACTTTTACGATGTCGGAACGCGTTGCAACTTCACGAGCACCAATTTTTTTAGCGGTATCTTCAAGAATTGTTTTGGCTTTGGTCAATTCACCACGGTTAACCGTAAAGGTGAAATCAGTTGTACCATCTTCTTCAACGTTCTGGATAATCATATCCACTTCAACGTTAGCATCGCCAATTGGACATAAGATTTTAGCTGCAATACCCGGTTCATCAGGCACACCTAAAATAGTCAATTTTGCTTCGTCACGGTTAAATGCGATACCAGAGATAATTGGCTGTTCCATGTTGTCTTCCAATTCAGTCGTAATAAGTGTACCAACGTTTTGTTTAAAGTCTTCGTCAAATGCGCCATCGTCGTCATTATCAAAACTAGATAATACACGTAAAGGCACTTGGTATTTACCAGCAAATTCAACGGAACGAATTTGAAGAACTTTAGAACCCAAAGATGCCATTTCAAGCATTTCTTCAAAAGAAATACGATCAACTTTTTTTGCTTTAGGTGCAACACGAGGGTCGGTGGTATAAACACCATCCACGTCTGTGTAAATCTGGCATTCATCCGCTTTCAGGGCAGCAGCAAGTGCAACACCAGAAGTGTCTGAACCACCACGACCTAGAGTCGTTGTATTGCCTTGTTCATCAAAGCCTTGGAAGCCGGCAACAACCAGCACACGACCTGCGTCTAGATTTTCAGTTAAAACATCAGTATCAATTGCTTCGATACGTGCTTTAGTGAATGCGCTATCTGTTTTAATGCCAACTTGGCGACCAGTGAGCGACTTTGCTTCAACACCAATAGAATTGAGTGCCATCGCTAACATAGAAATCGTAACCTGCTCACCGGTAGAGACCATTTGGTCGAGTTCACGCGGGTCAGGGGTTTCGGTAATGGCCTTCGCTAAAGCAAGTAGACGATTGGTTTCGCCACTCATTGCTGATACAACAACCACTACCTTGTGGCCGTGGTCATGCCAGCGCTTTACACGACGAGCAACATTTAAAATGCGCTCGGGAGTACCCATAGAGGTACCGCCATATTTTTGAACGATTAATGCCATAGTTGTTCCATAAAAGCCATGACCCTGATGTACCTATCAGGGTCCGTTACACAAAAAGTGAAGTCTTATTTTGCCTCAAGCCAAGCAGCTAAATCTGCCATCACTGGTGCAAACTTCTCGTTAAGTGGCGCGCCACCTTGTGCCAAGTCAGGTTTACCACCACCTTTACCACCGAGTTCGGTCGCCAAGTGTTTGATGATGTCGCCTGCTTTAATGTTTGCAGTGAATTCTTTTGCCACAGAGGCAAGCAGGCTGACTTTATCGCCTTCTACACCCGCAAGCACAATCACTGCATTGTCTAATTTAGATTTCACACCATCATGCAGGTTACGAAGTGATTTCGCATCCATATTTTGAACGGTGGTAATCAACGTCGAACGACCTGCAACAGTTTGAACTTGGCTTAAAAGTTCAGCTGCCTGGAAGTTCGCAAGTTTTTGGTTTAGTTGCTCAATTTGTTTTTGCAATTGGTGGGCAGTTTCAACAACGGCTTCAACTTTTTCTACCGTTTGATGATTTTGTGCTTTTAACAGACCATTGATGTATTGAACATCACGATCGGTTTTTTGCACAATTTCCACTGCTTTAGTACCGGTTACTGCTTCAATACGACGTACACCCGCTGCAACACCACCTTCAGAAGTGATTTTGAACAGACCGATGTCACCAGTGCGTTTCACATGGATACCACCACAAAGTTCGATCGAGAAGTTTTTTTCTTCAATGATTGAACCCATAGAAAGTACACGGACTTCATCGCCATATTTCTCACCGAACAACATCATCGCACCTTTAGCTTTCGCAGATTCGATATCAAGCAGTTCAGTAGATACAGCAGTATTGGCAATCACTTCAGCGTTAACTAAACGTTCAACGTGTTGTAGTTGTTCAAATGTCACCGGTTGGTCATTGGCAAAGTCAAAACGCAGGATGTCGCTTGCAACCAATGAACCTTTTTGTTGTACATGAGAACCTAGCACTTGGCGTAGGGCGGCATGTAACAGGTGAGTCGCAGAGTGGTTACGCGCAGTTGCAGCACGAATGTCAGCTTTAACAGTAGCTTCAACGCTTTGAGAAGCTTTTAAGCTACCCATGGTCACGATACCTTGGTGTACAAATGCACCACCAGATTTCTTGGTATCTTGAACTTCGAAAATACCGGTATCATTTTTGAATAAACCTGTATCACCGATTTGACCACCGCTTTCTGCATAGAAAGGCGTTTGGTTTAATACGATAAGAGCTTCATCACCCTCAACAACTTCATCAACTTGTTCGCCATCTTTATAGATTGCGACAATTTGACCTTGACCAACAGTTGCGTCATAGCCTTCGAATTGGGTTTCGCCTTCAACTTTCACAATGCTATTGTAGTCAACTGCGAATTTACCTGCGTCACGTGCACGTTGACGCTGTGCAGCCATTTCAACTTCAAAGCCAGCTTCATCGATGGTCAAATCACGTTCACGTGCGATGTCAGCAGTTAAGTCAGTCGGGAAGCCGTAAGTGTCATACAGTTTGAATACTGTTTCACCCGGAATCACATTGCCTTTTAAGTGAGCCAGTTCGCCTTCAAGCAATTTCAAACCTTGCTCTAAAGTTTTTGCAAACTGTTCTTCTTCTTTGAGCAATAACGCTTCGATACGTGATTGTTGTGCTGCAAGTTCAGGATAAGCTTCGCCCATCACTGCAATTAAAGGTTGCAACATTTTGTGGAAGAATGAACCTGTCGCACCCAGTTTGTTACCGTGACGAACCGCACGGCGGATAATACGGCGAAGTACATAACCACGACCTTCATTTGAAGGATTTACACCGTCAGCAATCAGGAAGCAGCATGAACGTGCATGGTCAGCCACAACTTTTAAAGATGCAGGGTATTCAACTGGTTTGTTATTTGCAGCAGCTTCAGCATCAATAGCGGTCGTATCCATGCCAATGATTTCTGCAGCTGATTTTAATAAGTTTTGGAATAAGTCGATTTCGTAGTTTGAGTTTACATGTTGTAAAACTGCCGAAATACGTTCCAAGCCCATACCTGTATCTACAGATGGAGCAGGGAGTTCATGTAACACGCCATCTGCGGTACGGTTGAACTGCATGAATACGTTGTTCCAGATTTCAATGAAACGGTCGCCATCTTCTTCAGGTGTACCTGGTAGGCCACCCCAGATATGATCGCCATGGTCAAAGAAGATTTCAGAACATGGACCACAAGGACCGGTATCGCCCATTGCCCAGAAGTTGTCTGATGCGTATTTTTCGCCCTTGTTGTCGCCAATACGGATAATGCGGCTTGCATCTAGACCAATTTCTTTGTTCCAGATGTCAAATGCTTCGTCATCAGTATGATAAACAGTGGCATAAAGTTTATCTTTAGGAAGCGCTAACCATTCGTCGCCAGTAAGGAATTCCCAGGCAAATTTGATGGCATCACGTTTAAAGTAATCACCAAATGAAAAGTTACCTAACATTTCAAAGAATGTATGGTGACGTGCTGTATAGCCGACATTATCTAAGTCATTGTGTTTACCACCGGCACGTACACATTTTTGTGAAGATGTTGCGCGAACATAATCACGTTTTTCCAAACCAAGGAAGCAGTCTTTAAACTGGTTCATCCCGGCATTGGTAAACAATAAAGTCGGGTCATTGGCGGGTACTAGTGAACTCGACGCGACACGTGTATGCCCTTGCGATTCAAAGTAACGCAAAAATGCTTCACGAATTTCAGCTGATGTCATAAAACGAGTACTCACAACCAAGTCACTCCATATTTCGTATTGGCGAGTAGTGTACCGGGCATTTTCATAGAAGATGAACTGTCTCAATACACTGGGCTTAAAATTTTAAAACGCCAAATTATAACGGAAAAAGCTGCATGCACCAATCACTTTCAGGTGAATTAGTGACAATTCTCTGTATTGGATATCTAGGCGTATTGAGGTCAATCCAAGCTTTAATTTATAACAGAGAATTGCTATAAAAGTTGAACAAAAGGTTGAATGAATATTTTTAGCTGGCTTTTTCTGCTGCTTATTTTTGGCAAAACTACTTTATCAAGTGCGATAGCGTGTGACTGACGCACTCTATTGAGTAAATAGAGGCGAAGAAATGGTATCGGTTTTCGGTTGAAATCTATTAACATACACAAGTGTTTACATCTACCCAAGAGTTAAGGATATCTGATGCAACGAGTAGCCATTAATGGTTTCGGGCGAATTGGTCGCAATGTATTACGTGCTTGGTTTGAAAATCCGAAGGATTTTCATTTTGACATTGTTGCGATTAATGATGTTGCAGATGTAGAAACTTTGCTACATTTATTTAAATACGATACCACGCATGGGCGTTTTAAAGGCAAAGTTGAAGTATTGTTGGAAAATGAACAGATTTTTTTGCATATTTCAGCCGGTCTGGCGCAATTGAAAGTACAGGTATTTTGTCAGCCACAGCCTGAACACTTGCCTTGGAATGATTTAAATATTGATGTGGTGCTTGAATGTACCGGTTTGTTCCGTTCTCGTGAAGCGGCAACTCGGCATATTACAGCAGGGGCGAAGCGCGTGATTATTGGCGCTGCGCCTTTTGACAGTGTTGATGCGGCCATTGTCTATGGCGTAAACCATTATGAAGTCAAAGACACGGATCAAATTATTTCCAGCGTATCCTGTACCACGCAGGCCCTGGTGCCTTTGGTAAAAATCATTGATGATGCTTTCGGAATTGATAGCGCTTTAATGACAGAAATTCATGCGGTAACAGCGGATCAATCGGTACTGGATCATGCGCATCGCGACCTGCGTCGTGCGCGGGCTTCCGGACAAAATATTATTCCCACTACTTCTTCAGCATTGGGTGCGTTAAAACGTGTGATGCCAAAAATGGAAGACCGGATTGATGGTTATTCAATTCGTGTACCCACCATTAATGTGGCAGCGATTGACTTAACTTTTGTTGCTCAATCGCATGTCACAGTGCATAAAATTAATGAAGTATTAATCAAATCGGCACGGCATGATTATGCGGAAATTATGGATGTAACCGATGAGCCTTTGGTGTCATCTGATTTTAATCACTCACCTTACTCTTTAATTGTGGATTTAAGCCAAACCATGGTGGTTGGGCATCAGGCAAAAGTTTTGGCTTGGTATGATAACGAGTGGGGCTATGCCAATCGTTTGCTGGACTTGTGTGAGTCGTTTACCTCATAAATTTAAGGCACGTTACAGATTTAACGTGCCTATATTTAGGTGACTATATTCTTAATCAAGAGTTCCTTCCTTGACACGCTATATGGATCATGGAAGTGAACTATTCAGGATGACAATCAAATTCTAAAAATAGAACAAATCTTAATAAATTGATTATATAAACACCAATAAAATGATGTTTTAATTATTTTTGATCGATTAATAAATATAAGTTCAGTGTGATAAAAATATAATCTATTCAGTACGTTTACGTAATTTAAAATGGTTTTTTGATCGTTTTAGAAAAAGGCCAAGCTTGTTTACAGTAATTTTAAATAGAAAAAATAAATTGCTTGAATCAAGCTTTTAAAAAATCCACATCATTCATTCGCCATGATGTTGAATAATAACTAAATAAGAGAAGAGCAGCACAGCTATGTTGATATTCATATGGGGTTTTATTCTCCTTTTAGCCATTGCAGTCATTTTTTTGATTTGGGCTCAGTTTACCAATCAGAATGATGCCTTAAGTGAAATGCAATTGAATCTACAACTCGAAGAAAAAGTGATTCATTTGGAACTGAACTTAAAGAAAACCTTGGAAATTATGCAGGACTTGGCCAAAAAGATGCACATTCAGCAAGAAGTGCTGGATAAAACCAGCGCTAAACTGAGTCAAGTCGAATTGCAAAATGCCGAATTGGTGGGATTGTTGGCAAAGGCGGTCAATTCTTCGGACAGACCCTCCGTATAAATTCATCCTTTTTAAGGTTTAAATAAGAACGAATCTTAAAATGGCTGCTGAGGTCATGCTAATCAAAACGGTAGGTAGTAATGAAAAACGAGAAGCCGCGATGAGGGTAATCACAATTGCAAGCAGGTCAGCCGGGTTGTCCTTGACAAAATAAGGTGCAATTACAGAAATAAGCACACAGCCGGGAACAACCTCTAAAATGCGTTTTTGGCGATTTGTTAAAGTCTTATTTTTTAATAATACATAGCCTAAGACACGGGTGAGATAGGTCGTTACTGCAATAAAAACAATAGCAATCAGCGTTGCGGAGTGAATCATTGTTCATCTCCCGTTAAAAAGAACGCAGATATGATTCCAGAAATTGCGCCAATGGGTACATACCAGCCTTGCGGTAAATATAAATAAGCCAAAGCAGCGGCAACCAGACTGACTAGCCATGGGCGAGCCGCTTGAACGCCTTTCCACATACTGCGCAATAGCACCAAAAATACCGCAGGGAATGCCATATCAAAACCGAGGCGATTAATGTCACCCAGAACCGGGCCAATGATTGCACCTAAGCTGGTAAAACCGACCCACATGATATACAGGGCAAAGCACAACCCTGCATAAAATGGCATGCAGAATGCGTGTTGATCACCCCAGATCGATTGTCTCTTTTGCGCGTCGGCTAAACTGACTGCCCAACTTTCATCGACCATAAAAAACAGGGCCGGAAAAACCTTTTTATTGGGCAAATGGCGCAAATAAGGCACCAAACTCGCGCCCATAAGTAAATGTCGGCTATTTACCAAAAAAGTAATAAACATCAGCATGAAAATATTGGGTGGATTGGTCCAGACTTCCAGAATGGCAAATTCAGAACCGCCTGCAAAATTCATTCCGGTTAATAATGGTACTTCTAAGAAGCTAAAACTTTTCTGTGTGGCTTGAGCACCTAAAACTAGTGCAAATGGAATAATGCCCAGCAGCATAGGAACAGACGTTTTAACACCACGCTTAAATTCAACATAATCATTTGAATACGTTAAATCTTGAGCGGTATTTTTGAACGTCAACATGCGGTTTTACCTAAGCGAGAATATCTGATTTGCAAGAAGGCTATTTTATGAGTGTTGGCGTGGAATTTTTCGCTTAAATTAGCTTGATTTAGATTGAATTGAGCATTAAAAATTAACAATTGCTGTTTTATTGAAATTAAATTTTTAAGTAGGGTGAAATGGATCAAACCGATAAACATATATTAAAAGCCTTACAGCAAAATGGAAAGTTGCAAAATAATGAATTGGCTCAAGTGATTGGATTATCTCCATCACCGTGTTTACGCCGGGTAAAACAACTGGAAGATGATGGCATCATTGAAAAATATGTGGCTTTGGTCAATTCGGCGAAAGTGAATTTGGGTTTAACGGTTTTTGCACGCATCTGGCTGAAAAGTCAGGACGCTGAAACTGTGGATCAGTTTGTAGATGCGATTCAGGATATGCCCGAAGTTGTAGAATGTCAGTTAATGGCGGGGGATTGTGATTTCTTCTTGCGCATTGTCGTGGCTGATTTAGATGCGTACCGTCAGTTTCAGATTCATCATTTAAATAAAATTTCAGGTCTGCAAAATGTGAAAACTGAAATTCCATTACAAAAGATTAAACAAACCACTGAATTGCCCTTGGGTTAATAATAAGCAGTTTTAGCCTCATCTTTGAGCGGTGTAACTGCTTTAGTCGAATTGGGCTATTTTTGTCTGATTAAACAATAAGTATTCCGCCTGTTTTTGTGAAAAAGTCAGGTGCACAGCCAAAACTATCGTGCTAGACTAGGAGAAATCGGGTGTGCTCCCGATTTTTTTATGCGGATAACTTCCGCTCTGACAGAATTTAGGTTTACAACATGCCCATTTCAGAGACATGGTTATTACCTGATGGTGTAGCTGATGTATTACCAGAACAGGCGCAAGTGATTGAAACTTTGCGTCGTGACGCACTAGATTTCCTCGCATCTCGAGGTTATCAATTGGTGTACACGCCATTTATCGAATACATCGAATCTCTATCTTCTCTTTCAGAATCGAATCAAGATTTAGACTTAGCCACTTTTAAAGTCATCGACCAGTTATCCGGTCGTTTGCTTGGTGTGCGTGCCGATATGACACCACAAGTGGCTCGTATTGATGCGCATGTACATCCAGTTGATGGTGTGGCTCGTTACTGCTATGCGGGAACGGTTTTACATACGAAACCACAAGGGTTTAATACCACACGTGCACCATTGCAATTAGGTGCAGAGCTATTTGGTTCAGACAGTATTGATGCAGATGTCGAAATGGTTGATGTCATGCTGGGCTTGATTGAACAAGCCGGTTTGGCAGATGGTACCCATCTAGATTTAGGGCATGTCGGTTTGTTCCGTAGTCTGGTGAAACATGCGGGCTTGACCAAGGCTGTGGAAAGTCATCTTTCAGACCTTTATCAACGTAAAGCATTACCTGAACTGGCTGAATTTACCCAAGAATTAAAATTTGGTGCAGATTTTTATACACTAGGTCGCTATTCAAGTGATTTGGATGCATTACAAGCCAATTTAAGTGCTGAAATTTTCGCAGATGAAGCATTCAAGCAAGCCTTTGATGCCTTGAAGACCACTCAAATCGAAATTCAGTCACGTTGGCCAAATCTGCATATTGGTATTGATGTTGTAGAATTACGTTCATACCATTACCACACTGGTTTAATGTATGCAGTCTATGCACCAAACCGTGCGGCTCCACTGGCTCAAGGTGGTCGCTATGACGGTATTGGCGAACATTTTGGCCGTGCACGTCCTGCAACAGGTTTTAGTTGTGACTTATATGCATTAAGCGCAGGTCAATTTAAAGATTTAAATGTGGTTGTTGCACCCAAGGGTACCGATGCAGATTTGCTTAAAGCAATTTCAAATGCACGTACACAAGGCTTTGGTGTAATTCAATTACTTGGAAATGACAGTTTAAACTCGGTACCGCACGCAACTCACCAATTGGTGAATGTGGCAGGTGAGTGGAAAGTCGAAAAGATTTAATGACGTGAACTGGTTTTAGCTAACCTATTCAAGTTTTCAATTTTAACAGCATGATGCAATGAGGCTATTATGGGCAAAAATGTTGTGGTACTCGGTACCCAATGGGGCGACGAAGGTAAAGGTAAAATCGTTGACCTGCTCACAGATCAAGCGGCTGCGGTAGTTCGTTACCAAGGCGGACATAACGCGGGTCATACACTCGTGGTTGGTGGTAAGAAAACCGTATTACACCTCATTCCATCTGGTATTTTACGTGATAACGTACTTTGCTTAATTGGTAACGGTGTTGTACTTTCACCTGCTGCATTAATCGAAGAAATGGACATTCTTGAGAAAGAAGGCGTTCCAGTTAAAGAACGTTTACGCATTTCTCCAAACTGTCCATTAATCTTGCCGAACCACATCGCGCTTGACCAGGCACGTGAGAAAAAACGTGGTAATGCGAAAATTGGTACCACTGGTCGTGGTATTGGTCCAGCATATGAAGATAAAGTTGCTCGCCGTGCAATCCGTGTTGCGGACTTGGTACGTGGTGGCGCTCATCTTAAAGCTCAACTTGAAGAGCTTCTTGAATACCATAACTTCCAGTTGACTCAATTCTACGGCGTAGAAGCGGTTAACCTAGAAGAAGTATTGGCACTTTGTGACCAATGGCGTGAAGTGGTTGCTCCATTAGTGATGGATGTTACCAAAGAATTACATGATTACCGTAAAGCGGGTAAAAAAATCATGTTTGAAGGCGCGCAAGGTTCACTTCTTGACGTTGACCACGGTACGTATCCGTATGTCACTTCTTCAAACACCACTGCGGGTGGCGTAAGCTCAGGTTCAGGTCTGGGTCCTTTGCACCTTGACTATGTATTGGGTATTACCAAAGCTTACACGACTCGTGTAGGTGCAGGGCCATTCCCAACTGAACTTGTTTACGATGCTGCTAACGATGTTGGTGATGCAATTGGTAAACACTTGGGTACAGTAGGTTCAGAATTTGGTGCTTCAACTGGTCGTCAACGTCGTTGCGGTTGGTTCGATGCAGAAATTCTTCGCCGTTCAGTAGATGTAAACTCACTTTCAGGTATTTGCCTCACTAAACTTGACGTTCTTGACGGTTTAGAAGAAGTGAAAATCTGTGTAGGTTATGAAGCTGCGGATTCTGGTTGTATCGGTTCTTCTGATGCGCTTGCATTCGAAACTTTAAAACCAATCTACGAAACGATGCCAGGCTGGTCTGAGTCGACTTTCGGCGCGAAATCAATCGAGCAATTACCTCAAGCTGCACTTAACTATGTTAAGCGTCTTGAACAACTGATCGAATGCCCAATCGACATTATTTCGACTGGTCCAGACCGTGAAGAAACAATTGTTTTACGTCATCCATTTGATGCTTAATTTAAGCTGATACCCAGATGATAAAAAAGCCTCGCCATTTGCGGGGCTTTTTTGTATTTACTCTTTTGAAATGCAGTCAGTGAATATATGGGGGGAATTTTGCCAAGACTAAAGTTGCATCAGAGAATACTGTTTAAATAACTGGCACTTGTTAGAATACAAAACATAAGATAAATGGAAGGTTGTGCGGGATGCATAAGAATATTTCAGCAACGATATTTTATTCCTTGCTATTTGCCATGGGTGGTGCGCCCACAATTGCGATGCTGATTATTCAGGCACAAACCCAGGATCCCAATATTATTTATAATGCATTTATCGGTTTAAGTGTAATTATTGCCTGTATTTTAGTCCCATTAATCCTGATTCAAAATGCTATTTTATTTTTCAAGAGAAAAAATGAGCAGCTTGAGCAGAAAATCAAGCCATTTTGCCAAGTGTATTTGGTTTTGAATGTTTTATGTCTTATTTATTGGCTTAGTTTTCAGTTTCTTAAATGAGTGCAGTTACATAAATGATATGAATATGGATGGAATAATAATTTAAAGCTTATCCACTATTACCCTATAATCTGCTTAAAACTGATTATCTGTTTTCAAGGTGGAGATTATTATAATGAAGAGCAAACTCGTTTTAAGTTTGTGTGCAGCGAGTGTGATCACTATTTCGGGTTGTACCACTGTCGCGGAAATGGCAGGGGCGGATTCATCGACATTAAATGTAGCTGCGGCACAAGGTTTTAATAAGACAGTTCAGGAAGCGAGTGCAAATAAAACCTTAGATACATCTTCAGCCACTTATAAACGCATTAATTCGGTATTTTTACGTTTAAAACCTTATGGCGATCAAATCAATCAAACAGGTCAAAAGTTTGACTGGAGACTTGCTGTTCTAAAATCAGATCAGGTGAATGCTTATGTCGCACCTGGTGGTAAAGTGGTGTTCTATACCGGAATCGTGAGTAAATTAAACCTGACTGATGCGGAAATTGCAGCAGTGATGGGTCACGAAATGGTGCATGCTTTAGAGGAACACTCTAAAAATAAAATTGGTCAACAAGCATTAACTGACTTGGCTTTAAGCATTGGTCTAAGTGCTGCGGGAAGTAATGTGGGGCAGTTGGGTAGTGCGGCTGCTCAGTTGGGCGCGCAAGTGGGTGTAGGTTTGCCTTATTCACGTAGTTTGGAAAGCCGTGCTGACCAAGGTGGTTTGATGCTGATGGCGCGTGCAGGCTATAACCCACAAGCTGCTATTACACTTTGGGAAAAAATGAATAAATTGGAAGGTGCGGGCGGTGCCTCATTCTTGTCGACTCACCCTTCAAATAGCCAGCGTATTGAAGCAATGCGTAAAAACTTGCCAGCCGCACAAGCGATTTATAACAAACGTTAATTGTGATTTGGCTCATTAAAAAGGATGCAATATGCATCCTTTTTAGTTTTTTACCCTCATCCCCTTACGGAATATATTCCTCATCCCAAAGGGAGACGGAGATATATGTTTATGGAGCAGGATTTGGCTGTTGACGATGGATATCCTCAATGCCTTGTAAAACTTCTGCTGATAAATCAATTTTGAATGCTTGGATATTTTCTTTGAGTTGATCCAGGTTGGTTGCGCCAATAATGGTACTGGTCACAAAGAACTGCTGTTTAATAAATGCCAATGACAGTTGGGTCAGGGTTAAGCCATGTCGTTCAGCAAGTTGAGCATATTGTTCGGTTGCCCATTCACTCTCTGGATTGCTATAGCGACTAAAACGTGAAAATAAGGTAACGCGTGCATTTGCAGGGCGCGCACCATGACGGAATTTTCCGGTCAAATAACCGAAAGCTAAAGGGGAATAGGCAAGGAGTCCCACATTTTCATAATGGGCAATTTCGGACATGCCAATTTCATAGGTACGGTTGAGCAGGCTATATGGGTTTTGTACGCTGACAAATTTTTCCAGGCCTAATTTTTCAGCCAAATGTAAAAACTTCAAGGTTCCCCAAGGGGTTTCATTGGAAAGGCCAATATAACGAATACGGCCTTTTTTAATTTCATCACTTAAAGCGCTTAAGGTTTCTTCTAAAGCCGTGATTTCTGTATTCTGCTGAGCTTCAGCATTACTATAACCGAGCTTGCCAAAGAAATTGGTTGGACGTTGTGGCCAATGCAGTTGATAAAGGTCGATATAATCGCTCTGCAGGCGTTTTAACGAACCATCTATGGCTGAGCTAATCTCTGCAGCGGTAAAGCGGGTTTGTCCGTCACGGATGTGGCTGCCGCCTTGTGAGGGACCCGCTATTTTTGAAGCAATAAAAAGCTGATCTCGATTGCCGCGCTGTGCAATCCAATTGCCAAGGATGGTTTCAGTTGCACCTTGCGTTTCAGGTTTCGGCGGCACCGGATACATTTCAGCCGTGTCCCAAAAAAACAAGCCTTGATCTAAAGCATATTCAAGTTGCTCAAAGGCCTCTGCTTGGCTATTTTGCTCACCAAAAGTCATTGTGCCTAAACAGATTTCAGGTACAAGAATGCCTGTATTGGCTAAGGGTTTAAGTTGCATAGGGCTTGATCCTTGAATTTTTATCATGAAATTTTAAATGGCTTAAGCCTAACTGATTTTTTGATCAGCGTTAAATCATGAATAGTTTTAAAGTTGTCACAAAATTTACAAAAGGATAGGCATAAAAATCAATGTATAAAAAAAAGCAAACCCTAAGATTTGCTTTTTTCATGAGCGCTAAAGAATAAAAACTTATTCTTCGTCTTCAAGCTCGTCTACAGCGACATTTGCATCTTCAGTTGAAACATCGAAAATAAGAATGGCTTTACCATCCGTTTCGATCATGCCTTGTTCTTCAAGGGTTTTCAAAACGCGTCCCACCATTTCGCGGGAACAACCGACAATACGGCCAATTTCTTGACGCGTAATACGGATTTGTCGGCCATTAGGTAAAATCATGGCTTCCGGTTGAGAAGAAAGATCGATTAAGCAACGCGCAATACGGCCAGAGACATCAATAAATGCCAGGTCAGTCACTTTACGTGTGGTATTTTTTAAGCGACGGACCAGTTGGGCAAATACAGCATAGCTCAGGTCTGGATACTGTTTGCTTAATTCGTGGAAGTTATCATAGGTGATTTCAGCAATTTCACAGACGTCACGTGTACGGACTTCCGCAGTACGTTGTGGATTTGCTTCAAAGAGACCCATTTCCCCAAAAAAGTCTCCTGCATTTAAATACGCAACCACAATCTCACGTTCATCATCTTCACGTAAAATAATGGATACTGAACCTTTTAAAATTAAATAAAGTGATTTTGATTCAGTGCCTGCGTCAATAATTGCAGTACGTTTTGGATAGCGATTTATATATGCACGTTTTAATAATGCTTTGACTGACTCTGGTAATTGACCAGGAGAAAGTGCATCAGTGCTAAGTTGTGAAAAGCTTGCAGTCATGCTAACGGTTCCGAATATGGATAAGTAATAGATCGCACAGACCTAAAATGAACTTGTCACATAGAAGAGATGAAATTCCTTATCAACTCAATTTATGTTAGTGTACAGGTACTTCGTAAATTTATAGCTTTTTTCAGGTAGTTGCAATGCAAACAAGCGTACATTGGCTAGAGAATGTTGCTTTTGAAGCAAAATCAGAAAGTGGTCATCACATTGTCATGGATGGTGCTGAGGCATATGGTGGTGAAAACCGTGGTCCACGTCCCATGGAGCTGATATTAATGGGACTTGGTGGCTGTGCTTCCTTTGATATTGTGACTATTTTAAAGAAATCACGCCAAGATGTGACAGGTGTTGTATGTCAGCTCAAAGCGGATCGTGCCGATACGATTCCTGCAGTGTTTACCAAAATTCATTTACATTTTGTCGTGACCGGTAAAGCAGTGAAAGAAAAACAGGTGGCTAAGGCTGTTGAACTTTCTGCTGAAAAATACTGTTCAGCAAGCAAAATGTTATCCGATGGTGGCGTTGAAATTACCCACGATTTTGAAATAATTGAAGCTGCATAATAAAAAGTTAATGGCAATTCCAAGTGAATTGCCATTTTTTATGAAAAATAAAACTTAAAAATATTTTATAAAATACAATTGGTGCAAGCTTAATGCACATTCTAAAAAAACAGTTTCATTACTTCATATATTTGCCTTATTTAAATTCAATTTCCCCGCTTCAGCTAAAATCAAAACTTTGATCAATTTAATGAGCTTCTTAATATAAATTAAAAGCAAAGATATAATTTTTAAAAACTTATCTGCTATTCAATCGTAAATAATTCATCCAATTGCTTAAACCTAATGATGAAATATCTTTGAAATAGAATTTGATACACAAGATATTAGAATTACCTTGAAAAGAAGCGCTCAAATACCCATATTATAACTAAAATCCATGTTTTATCTTGATTGCTTTAGTTATTGAAAATTAAAATATTTTTTAAGAAATTTTATTGAAAAATATCAAACCATTCCCATCTATTATCCAAGTACAGAATTTGTTGTGAGGAAAATAAGAATGCGTTTTGAAAAATTTACAAATCGCTTGCAGCAAGCTTTATCAGATGCTCAATCTTTAGCCATGGGTAAAGACAATACCTCTATCGAAGGTATTCATATTTTATCGGTGCTATTGCAGGAGCCTGCCAATATCAGCTTGCTACAGCAAGCCGGGGCAAATCTACGAGATCTTCAGACCAAGCTAGATCAAGCGTTGAATAATGCAGCGACCATTGCCAATCCAACAGGAGACATCAATCTTAATCCTGAAGCGGTACGTGCCTTAAATCTGGCAGACAGCTATGCACAAAAAGCCGGAGATGAGTTTTTATCGACCGACTGGGTGCTGCTCGCTTTAGCGGAAACCGGTGCAACCAAAACTTTACTGAATAATGTAGGCGTAACCTCTGAAAGTTTACGCAAAACAATTGAAAATATTCGAGGTGGTGAAAAAGTCATGAGTAATACCCACGAAGATCAACGTGATTCACTCAATAAATACACCATTGATTTAACTGAACGTGCCATGTCCGGCAAACTGGATCCTGTGATTGGGCGTGATGAAGAAATCCGCCGTACCATTCAGGTTCTGTCACGTCGTACCAAAAATAATCCGGTACTGATTGGTGAACCGGGCGTTGGTAAAACTGCAATTGTAGAAGGCTTGGCTCAACGAATTGTCAATGGTGAAGTACCAGAAGGCTTAAAAAGTAAACGTGTTTTATCTTTAGATTTGGGTTCATTGCTGGCTGGCGCAAAATATCGTGGCGAATTTGAAGAACGCTTAAAAGCAGTTCTGAAAGATCTGGCCAAATATGAAGGCGAAATTATTCTCTTTATTGATGAATTACATACCCTTGTTGGTGCCGGTAAAGGCGAGGGTGCCATGGATGCAGGCAACATGCTGAAACCTGCATTGGCACGTGGTGAACTGCATTGTGTGGGTGCAACGACTCTAGATGAATATCGTCAATTCATTGAAAAAGACGCTGCACTGGAACGCCGTTTCCAGAAAGTTTTGGTGGATGAACCGAGTGTTGAAGATACCATTGCGATTTTACGTGGCTTGAAAGAGAAATATGCAACACATCATGGTGTTCAGATTCTGGATTCGGCCATTATTGCTGCTGCGAAAATGTCGCATCGTTATATTACCGATCGTCAATTACCCGATAAAGCTATTGATTTAATTGATGAAGCAGCTTCGCGTATCAAAATGGAAATTGACTCCAAACCGGAGCCACTTGACCGTTTGGATCGTCGTTTAATCCAGTTGAAAATGCAGCTGGAAGCAGTCAAACAGGATGCCGATTCAGTCAGTAAGGCTGAAGTGTCACACCTGGAAAAACAGATTGCTGAAGTTCAGAAAGAATATAGCGATTTGGAAGAACAGTGGATCGCCGAGAAACGACTGGTTGAAGGTACAAGTCAGGCACAAGTTGAATTGGATAAAGCGCGTACGGCTTTTGAAAAAGCCCAACGTGAAGGGGACTTGGCAGAAGCCAGCCGTTTGCAATATGGGGTGATTCCTGAATTGCAAAAACGACTTGAAAGTGAAGAAGTTGCTGAAGAAAACAATGAAGAGCCAAAACTCATTCGGACCAAAGTAACCGAGAATGAAATTGCGGAAGTGGTCAGTGCTGCAACCGGTATTCCAGTGGCAAAAATGTTGCAAGGTGAACGTGAAAAACTGCTTCACATGGAAGAATTTTTGCATAACCGTGTTGTTGGGCAAGATAAAGCGGTAGTTGCAGTCTCGAATGCAGTACGTCGCTCACGCGCAGGCTTATCTGACCCGAATCGTCCAAGTGGTTCATTCTTGTTCCTTGGACCAACAGGTGTGGGTAAAACTGAATTGACCAAGGCTTTGGCCAACTTCCTTTTTGACAGTGATGATGCCATGGTTCGTATCGACATGAGTGAATTCATGGAGAAACATTCCGTGAGCCGCTTGGTCGGTGCACCTCCAGGATATGTAGGTTATGAAGAAGGTGGTGTATTAACCGAAGCTGTACGTCGCAAACCTTATAGTGTGGTGTTGTTTGATGAGGTAGAAAAAGCGCATCCAGATGTGTTTAACATCTTGCTGCAAGTTCTTGATGATGGACGCTTGACTGACTCTCAAGGCCGTGTGGTCGATTTTAAAAACACCGTTATAGTCATGACCTCTAACTTGGGTTCGCAGGATGTACGCGAATTAGGTGACAATCCATCCGATGAGGAAGTTCACTCAGTGGTAATGAGTGCGGTTTCTCAACACTTCCGTCCAGAATTCATTAACCGTATTGATGAATTGGTGGTGTTCCATTCATTGAAAAAAGCACAAATTCGTGGCATTGCAGATATTCAGTTGAATCGTTTGCGTTCACGTTTAAGTGAAAAAGACATGCGTCTTTCTGTGGATGATAGTGCTTTTGATCAATTGATTGATGCTGGTTTTGACCCTGTGTACGGTGCGCGACCATTGAAACGTGCAATTCAACAGCAGGTCGAAAATTCCTTGGCTCAAAAAATCTTGAGTGGAGATTTTCTACCTGGCGACACGATTTTGATTAAAGGTGAAAATGGTCATCTTGAGTTTGAAAAAATGAAATTAAGTTAATCACTTGCTTAAGATTAAAATATAAAAACCCAGCCTCGGCTGGGTTTTTAATTTGTACCTTTATCGTATTTATTGTTTAGATACGTAAAGCTAATTGCAATTTATCAATTCATGGTTCTAATATTGCATCCGAATCTACAACCTGGATGTGTAGATCATAGCTTTATAAAAAAACAAAAAAGTGTTTGCTGGATAGCAAGCGAAAGGGATAAGAACTATGATGGAATTTAAACTTTTACGGCAAATAAAAAAGGAGCCGTATAGTCAGTATAAACATACCGGTGCTGTGACAATACAAGAAATCAAACGTATGTATGATATTTACCAAAAATATTATGCCAATACCCGTTATGAAATTTTTGAACGGGATTTCTTAGAAAAAACGGGTGTTTTCTTTATTATTGAACCTAAAAACAAACAAATCGTTGGCTTCTCTACCGTTATGGAACGTGACTTCGTGGTCAATGGTAAAGCTCGCCATGCCTTTTTTAGTGGTGACACCATTATTGAGCAAGCTTATTGGGGAAATCGTGCTTTAACGCGTGCCATGTATCGTTATATCGTTAGTTTTAAACTGCGATATCCACTTACACCGATTTACTGGATCTTAATTTCTAAAGGCTTTAAAACCTATCTATTGCTGGCGAACAATTACTACAGTTATTATCCACACTATGGTGAAAAGAATTCGCATTTACAAGACTATGTGGATTCGTATTGCCGACAGTATTTTGCCGAATATTATGACAAAGCCTCAGGTCTACTCAATTTTGGTGAAGATTATCAGCCCTTAAAAGCAGATGTCGCACCCATTACTACAGACTTACGCGAGAAAAACACCAAAATCGCATTTTTTGAAGATAAAAATCCGACATGGGAGGAAGGGACAGAATTGCCCTGTATTGGTGAATTACGCTGGAGTGATCTATATCGCTTTATTAGCCGCTTTATGACCAAAAATATGAGTGTGGGCAAATTGGAAAGTCAAATGCCACGAAAGCGTCCATTACATATTGCTTCGGATTCAGATTCTAAGGTAGCGTAACTATGGGATTGCTGCTGTCAGCTTCACATCAAATATTGGAATTCGCCTGCCGAAAAGCATTTCAGCGTTATCGGCAGCAAGCGAATGATCTAGAAGCGGTACAACGCCGAAAATTAGATCAGTTCTTAACACAACATACTTCGCAAAGTTTAAGTTATGAAGCGTTTGTAGAAAAGTATCCAATCACCCGTTATAGCTATTGGAAAGAAAAAATTGAACAGTCTCGCCAAAGTGGCAAAAACTGTTTGGGGCGGGAAAAAATTGTTCGCTTTCAACCCACCAGTGGTTCAAGCGAAGCGCTGAAATTTATTCCTTATACGCAAAGTTTTTTAAATGAATTGGATGAAGCCATTGGCTTATGGCTCACTAATTTATATCGTGAACATCCACAACTAAAAAATTCAACCCATTATTGGTCAGTATCATGGTTGCCGGAAAGTCAACGTAAATTGTTAGAAAACAGTAATCTGAATGATGATAGTGCATTATTGAATGTCTCAAAACGTGTTTTAAGTAAAATTACTCAAGCTGTACCGGCTGAAATTGCCTTGGCAGAGTCGGCCGAAGACGCGATGTTTGCGACCGCCGTATTTTTAGTAGCAGATAAAAATCTAGGCATGATTTCAGTGTGGAGTCCAACTTTTGCGCTGCAATTATTGGACGTGATTGAACAAAATCAAAATGAAATTGTGAACGTGCTGAGAATGGGGCAATGGAAGCGTCGCAGTCTGGATTATTTAAAAGCCCCCCAATCATCAGAGCAGAGTTATAAATTACAACGTTTAGATTTAAAACAACCAATGGCTTGGGCCGACCTTTGGCCTAAATTGACATTAATTTCCAGTTGGGATACAGCAAGTGCTGAACGCTGGGCCAAAAATTTACAAGATCGTGTAGCAAATGTCGCTTTTGAAGGCAAAGGTTTATGGGCAACAGAAGGGGTAGTCACGATACCTTTTGATAATCGTTATCCGCTCAGCTATCAGTCCCATTTTTACGAATTTTTGAATTTGGAGAGTGGTCAAACCGTCCCTTCATGGGCGCTCAAAGCGGGTGATATTGTGAGTCCTGTTATTACCACAGGTTCTGGACTGATCCGGTATGTGATTGATGACGAACTTGAAGTGACCGGTTTTTATGATCAAGTCCCATGTTTTTTGTTTTTAGGACGAAAGATGACGGTCGATCTGGTCGGTGAAAAAATTGATCAAATTACCGCACAAAAAGTATTGGCAACATTTCAACAAGAAGATTATGTCCCGGTAAGTTTGTTAGGGATTGAGTTTTGTGAAATTAAAAAACCTCACTATGTTTTATTAAGTGAAGGTAATTTAGCCAAGCAACCTTCAGCGACACAATTAGATGAATTGTTAAAAGAAAATTTTCATTATGAGTTGGCGCGAAATTTAGGTCAATTAGATGAACCTGAAGTGAAACATGTAGATGATGCTTGGCATTACTATAAAACTTTGGCAATGCATAATGGAATGATCGAAGGGAATATCAAACCTGAACCATTGAAGAAAATGAAAACAAAAATAATTTAAGTATATTCGAGTAAAACTATATGAGCTTAAACGTATTGTATGCACAAAATGACAATGATAACCCAATTTATCGCTCGAAAAATGAACCAAATTTTTTGGTACGGGATGCCACTCAGGCAGATGACGAACAACTGGTACAATTGATTGCAGAGACTATGCCGAGCAATGGTATGACTTTGGCTTTTGAGCGTTATCCAAGTTATCTGAGTGCCAGTCATGCCCAGTACAATCGTCCCGATATCAAACTGGTTGTACCCGAGGAAAATCCGGCACAAGTGGTCGGGATGATGAATCTGGGTTGGCGCTATTGTTTTATCAATGGTCAACCAGAATTATTGCGTTATGTCGCAGATTTGCGCATGCATCCGGCGCATCGTGGTAATAAAGTACTGCGTCTACTGATGGATTATGTCTATGATGAAATTCCACTCGATACTATTTTTGAAAGTGTGGTTTTAGAAGATAATACTGTCGCATGTAATATTTTACATAATGAGCGTAAAGGCTTTCCAAAACCATTTCATTATGATGATATTCGTACCTTTACGGTGTCACAAGCGCGAAAACCGGCGCAATTTGGACAGTATCATTTTGAGCAAATGAATACGAACCATGTAAGTGAAGCCAATGCATTTATTTCAACAATGAAGCAGCATTATAATTTTCTACCGAATTATGATTTTTCAGGTTTGGCGGAATCCAACCATCCATTTTGGCTGGGCATGAACATCCACGATTTTTATCTGATGTATGACCAGAATCATCAAATTGTTGGTTTATATGGTTTGTGGAATCAAAAAGCTTTTAAACAAACCCGTGTTGTTGATTATTCTTTGCCTTTAAAAGTCATGAAACCTTTTTATAATGTTTATGCGGGTATTCGAGGTGTTTTGTCTTTACCCAAAAAAAATGATGCCTTTGAGTATTTGATGATTCATAGTGCTTTATGTCATCCCGAGCAACAAGATGTATTTGCCAGTCTGATTTTCCATGCGAAGCAACAGACGAAACTGCGTCGTAAACAAGCCTTTTGTATTACCTTGGCAAATAATGATCCACGTATGCATTGGATGAGCAATACCACGTCTCATGTAATTCAAGCCAAGCATTATTTTCATAGCTTTAAAGGCAATCCCTATAGCACCTTTGACCGTAATAAAATTAGCTATTTTGAAGTGGGTCGTATTTAATTCGTATGTGGCAATCACCCAATCATGCAATGTGATTGGGTGCAGAGAGTCATTTAAAAAATTATATTAATTTACGTTTTTAACTTATACTTGTTTACAAAATAAGCAAAAAATGAGACAGGTGATGTCAAAATTAATATGGGGTTTGGGTGGTCTTGTTGTATTGGCAACGGCGGCGATTGGGGGAAATTTGTATGCAGACAAAAGTTTACATTTGTATTATCACCAAAATCAAAAAACCAATTTAGTTTCGATTCAATATAAAAACTTTAATATGGGCGCAATGCAGGGTTCTGCAGACTGGGCGGCTCAATTGTCATTTGATCCGTGTAAACCTAAAGATGTCTTGCTGCTCACAGGCAAGGATGAAATTAAACGCAGCTGGAATGGTTATCATATTGAATCGAAAATTAATTTACAGCAAGGTAGTGAGGTTTTTCAAAAAATACTCAAACAGCCTTTAACTGCTCAAACCCAAATTGATTGGTTGGGTGTGGTGCATTCCTCATTGACGACACCAGTTTTTGAAAAAAATGATGCGGATATACAAACTCGAATTGATTCGATGACGTTTAAAGTAGATGCAAAATCCAAAGACGATCAATTAAAAATATTGAATGCCAAACTTGAAATACCGAATATGACTGTGAGCGATAAACTGGGTCACCTAGAGATGCGGGAAGTAGAGCTTGAAACGACTCAAGGTTTAAGTTCTACCCTTGATGAAGGGAAAACCCAATTGAATATTGCTTCGATTAAACGTACCGATCGAAATGTGCAGCAATTTGGCAGTGGAGAATTTAAAGATTTTGCTTTGATGATGAATACGGGGATTGATCAACATACGGTAAATTTTGATACTCAGCTGAATATTAAAGAAGTGGTTATGCACAAAATACCGACTTTGCAAAAGTTGCAAATGAATTTCAATCTGAAGGCGCTAAACAAACAAAAAGTACAAGCTTTCTTTGATCTATTAGAAAAAAATAGTGAAGTGTGTGTAGCTAAAGAAGAGCTGACTCCAGAATTGGCTAATCATCTTTTATCCATTGTGAATGAAGGTTTTGCTTTTGAATCGCAAAATAACCAGATTAACTTGGGTGAAGGGTTTGCTAAGGCAAGCTTGAGTGGCAAGGTAATGCCCGGTCATCAATCTTCATTTGCCAGCTTGGTTAAAATGGCACCCAGTTTAGTCGAGTATCAGGCGAATGTTGAATATGACAAGAAAATCATGAAAACCCTAATGAGCAATTACATGCAGCAAGGGGGTAAAACATTGTCTGATCAGGAACTTGAACAAATGCTAAATGGCATGCAGCAAGCAGTACAAGCCAAACGAGAAGGTGATGTTTTAAAGATAGGAATTGAATATAAATATGGCGAAAAGAAATTTTTAAATTAACAACTCGATTTTAAGTAAAAAAGGCTGCCAAATGTGCAGCCTGAACAAGCACAAAGTGCTGCCTTGTTCGAAGTCTAAGGAATAAGGATATTTTTGCTGCTACAGAATATCGGGAAGTCCTGAAAGCACATTGGTGTTGTATATAAAAATTGTTAGCGTTCATTATAAATAATAAAAAAGGAAAGCTCATCATGAAGATGAAAAATAAAAAACGCGTTTATAGTCAGCTACAAAAAGATATAGTGATCATAAATCTTCTGTTGATCATCTGTTCAGGATCTTATGCAGAAGTTCCGTTAACAGACCAAAAACTGTCAGAACAAAGGAGTGATTCTCGGCATCTGGATGCCGAGAGTATTCAGCGTGCTCAAAATAGTATTGCGCAACCGATTGATCAGCAGAAAAAAGAAAGTAAAAAATTAAGTGATCAGAACAATCAGGCGATTCAGAAGCAGAATATTGATGAAACGGCATTATCCGATTATCAAATGCAGAAAAAGAAAGCGGCTGAACAATTAATGCTAAATGAAAAACAAGCCAGTACTGAATCCACCATTCGTTTATTTGACTCGGTGAATCAGTCAGATAATTTGCGAATGAATTATTACGATGGCATTACCATTGAGATGAAACGCTAAATCACGCTCCATCTCAATTTGGATTATTTAAAGCAAAGCATCATTAGATTGGGTGATGTTTAATTTTCCATGCTTTATGGATTTTGGTATTGCGTTTGAAATCTGGCCCAATGGTTTCACTGGTAATTTCTTGCACATCGAACATGGCTTGGACTTCTTCATCCATCTCAAAACCACGGTAGTTATTCGAGAAGTACAAGGTGCCTTCAGTGGTTAAACGATTCATGGCACGTTTAAGCAAAGAATTGTGGTCACGTTGTACATCAAAAGTACCGTAGAATTTTTTCGAATTTGAGAACGTTGGTGGATCAATGAAGATCAAGTCATATTGTTCATGACCTTCTTTTAACCATTCAAAACAGTCACTTGAGAAGAATTGATGCTGTTCATCAGCATGATCTACCGTCAAACCATTAAGTACAAAGTTTTCTTTTGACCAGTTTAAATAGGTATTGGATAAATCGACACTTGTTGTACTTGCTGCACCGCCTAAAGCTGCATGAACGCTGGCAGTAGAGGTATAACTGTACAGGTTCAAGAAGTGCTTGCCTTTGGCTTCAGCAGCAATGCGTAAACGCATCTGACGATGATCAAGGAACAGACCCGTATCTAAATAATCGGTCAAGTTGACTAAAAGTTTGGCTTTGCCTTCTTGAACGATAAAACGCTTAGAAGCAGTACTTTGTTTTTCGTACTGAGTTTTACCTTCCTGACGGGCACGGGTTTTAATAAAGATCGCGTCACGACCTAGACCAGTGACTGCACGAATAGACGCCAAAGCCAAGTTAAAACGTTTTTTCGCTTTTTCAGGATCAATAGTTTTTGGGGGTGCATATTCTTGGACATGCAGACGGTCGCCATACAAATCCACCGCGACATTAAAGTCAGGTAAATCTGCATCGTATAGACGTAAGCAATAGATATTTTCTTTCACAGCCCATTTTTTTAAGGCTTGAATATTTTTTTGCAAACGGTTGGTAAAGTCCTCGGCACCTTCAATTGGCTCAAATTGTTGCGGTTGCCAAGTTGCCAAAAATGGCTGGCTTGCAGTTGCAGGTTTGATGGTGCCGAAACGTACGTAAATAGGAAGTTTACCATTCATCAAACGCAGAATTTGCGGATCATTGAATGCCAGCACATCGGCTTGTTCAACTTGTGCAGCAATGACTGCCGCATATTGATTCGGGAAGTTCTTTTGTAAAAGAGCCGATAAGCCTAAATACAAGGCGCGATTTGAGGCTTTTTCACCTAAACGCTCCCCATACGGTGGGTTGGTCACGATAAATGAAGTTTTTCCTTCAGCCTGGAAATCAGGCCAATCTGCAAGGGTACGTTCTTCAATTTTGATTTGATCGAGTATGGCTTCAAAGCCTGCTGCAATAATGTTTTGCTTGGTCGCCTTTACCGCTTCCCAGTCAGCATCATAAGCATAGAACTGAGGGAGTGGTTTTTCTAATGCGGCTTGATGGCGTTCAGCTGCTTCAGCTTTAATCGACATCCATAAGTCATGATTATGTCCATTCCAGCCACTGAAACCAAAACGACGGACCAGACCCGGTGCACGATCGGTGAGCATCATCAATGATTCAATAATGAATGTTCCTGAACCACACATTGGGTCTAAGATAATGTCAGGCTTACGTTCGATTAATTTGGCTTTTTGCAGAATTGCAGCTGCAAGGTTTTCTTTAATTGGCGCATCGGTCATGAAATGACGGTAGCCACGTTTATGTAAAGAATCACCTGATAAATCCAGGCAATAGGTATGCTGAGTTTTACCAGCAAGCACATATAAAGTAATTTCAGGTTGTTTGATGTCGATGCTTGGGCGTTTGCCTACAGCTTCCATAAAGGAATCGACCACACCATCTTTTACTCGTAACGTCGCAAATTGAGTATTTACTTTGATGTCACGTTCAACGTGTAAACGAATGGCAAATGTACTTTGTGTTGCAAAAATAAGAGACCAGTCAAAGTTCATTGCACCTTCGTACAATTCTTCCGCCACATCACGTGCATCATGTGTGAACTCTAATTCATGGGTATGAATAGGTGTCAAGACACGAGAAGCCAAACGTGACCACATGCAAATACGGTATGCATTTTCTAGCGTGCCTTGGAAAACTAAACGTCCTGGAAAGCGTTCAATATTTTGAACACCTAAACCTTCCAATTCTTCTTGGAGTAAGGTTTCAAGCCCATCTGCACAGGTGACCCAGTATGTAGAAAGACGTAGTTTCGAATTCATGCAAATTTCCAAAAGCAGCTAAGCAATCTATCATTTTAACGTATTTTAGCCCTGAAAAGTTTATAAATTCGGGCAAAGCTTGGGCTTGATGAGGAAATATATGATTTTTCTCTATTAAGCTTGCCTAACTGGTATGTATTTTGCTGATCATCCTGTTTATTGGTTATGAGTCATGTGATTTTGACTGTAACTATTATTTTTTAATTCGTTTGATTTGATTAGGGGACATTGGATGCAAGACACGACTATAAATGGGTTTTTGAACCGTTCTGAAGCATTTTCTATTGCAACATTGATTTATGCCCGATTAAGGCGGGTAACAGGGCGTGTGATTGATGTGACGTATCTGATGCAAAATCAAGATTATACAAAACATGTGATTGATCTTGCTTTATCTGCGAATGATTCCGAGTTGCAGCGGCAAGCTGAGCGTCTGCGTTCTTTACTGGTATTTGACCTTGAACCTGATCAAATTAAGATTGAGAAAGAAATAGCAGAAACATATGAATCGGAAGTAACAGAAGAAGAAATTTATAGAGCACAAGTGTCACATCACTATATTGGTGCATTGCGTTAATTTTTTAGGCTCTAAAGACTGTCTTGATTTAGAGCCTGATTTTAATCAATCTCCCATAAATAGAATTTGTTAAATAAGATGTTGGGACAGATCAATGGGTAAAAATAATCACTTACTTTTAATTAATAAATTTACATGACATGTAAATAGTCACTGAATGCTGAAAACTTCAACTGCCAACCACAGGGGAATATCTGTATAATAGTTCAACTTAACTGAACGGGAATCTCTCATGCACTTGGCGGCATTGCATACTCCGAGCCAGATTCAACTCAATCAACAGGGTAATCTCAAACATTTCTTGACCATTGATGGTCTTTCTAAAGAAACCCTGACCAAAATCCTTGATACAGCCAATTCCTTTTTTAATGATCAAAATCAACTGATAACGACTCCTTTATTAGAAGGTCGTACGGTCATGAATTTGTTCTTTGAAAATTCCACCCGTACGCGTACCACTTTTGAAGCAGCAGCAAAACGCTTGTCAGCCAATGTACTGAACATTGATATTGCACGCTCAAGTACCTCAAAAGGTGAAACATTACGAGATACCTTGTGGAATCTTGAAGCGATGGCAGCGGATATTTTCGTGGTTCGTCATTCCTCTTCAGGTGCGGCACATTTTATTGCACAAACTGTTTGCCCACATGTTGCGATTATTAATGCCGGTGATGGCCGTCACGCACATCCGACGCAAGCGATGCTGGATATGTTGACCATTCGCCGTGAAACTAAAAAGCCATTCGAAGCTTTAAGTGTGGCCATTATTGGTGATATTAAACATTCACGTGTGGCACGTTCAGATGTGGCGGCCTTGCAAACTTTAGGCTGTAAAGATATTCGCGTGATTGCACCGAATACCTTGCTGCCGTATGGCTTTGAAGAATATGGCGAAGATGTTCGTCTGTTCAATGATATGGAAGCCGGAATTAAAGATTGCGACGTGATTATTACCTTACGTATTCAGAATGAACGGATTGATTCTCCTGCGTTGGCGTCACAAGCTGAATTCTATAAAATGTACGGTTTGAACAAAGAACGTCTAGCAATGGCGAAACCGGGCTGCATCGTGATGCATCCGGGGCCAATGAACCGTGGCGTCGAAATTGATTCCAGTATTGCTGATGGTCCACAAGCGGTCATTTTGCATCAGGTGACCAATGGGATCGCGGTGCGTATGGCGGTACTGGCACTGTCTATGCAAGGTCAGTTGCAAGAAAAAGGTTTAATTGAAGCAATTGCGGGATAAGGTAAAGTCATGAGTATTGTAAAAATTAAAAATGTACGTGTCTTAGACCCTATTCAAAAAACTGATCGCGTACAAACGGTATTTATTGAAAACGGCAAACTGGTTGCGGAAACAGATCAGATCAGTGAAAGCATTGATGGTCAAGGTCAATGGCTGATGCCAACCATGGTCGATTTGTGTGCACGTTTACGTGAACCGGGTCAGCAACAGCATGGTACTTTAAAATCTGAAGGAAAGGCTGCGCGTGAAAATGGTATTTTGCATGTCTTTACACCGCCAGATTCAAAACCCATCGTACAAGACAATGGAGCACTGATTCATGGCCTGGTTGAAAAAGCCATGCTCGATGGCGGCATTTATCTACAAGTGATTGGTGCGCAAACACAAGGTTTGCAAGGTAAACAACCGGCCAATATGGCAGGCTTGAAAAAAGGCGGTTGTACGGCTGTTTCGAATGCCAATGCACCGTTTGCGGATGATGACGTGGTAATTCGTACCCTTGAATATGCGGCCGGCTTAGGCATGACAGTCGTGTTCTATGCAGAAGAACATCAAATTGCGAAAGATGGCTGTGCACATGAAGGCTTTATTGCTTCACGTCAAGGCTTGCCGATGATTCCCGCATTGGCGGAAACTGTTGCAATTGCCAAATATTTGCTCATGATCGAAGCCACTAAAGTGCGTGCACATTTCGGGCTGTTATCTTGTGGTGCGTCTGTTGAATTGATCAAAATTGCAAAAGATAAAGGCTTGCCTGTTACTGCTGACGTGGCGATGCATCAACTGCATTTAACCGAAAACTTAACCGACGGTTTTAATTCTTTGGCACATGTACGTCCGCCACTTCGTGCTGAAAAAGATAAATTGTTACTTCGTCAGGGTGTGAAAGACGGTGTGATTGATGCGATTTGTACCCATCATGAACCGCTTAGCAGCTCTGCAAAGTTAGCCCCTTTTGCTGAAACGCAACCGGGTATGACGGCTTTTGATACTTACGTTGCATTTGGTATTCAGCTCATTAATGAAGGGTTATTTGAACCTTTAGAATGGGTTGAAAAAGTGACACTTGCACCGGCAAAAGTTGCCAATATGATCGATCGCTGGACTGAGGAATCGGGTTGGGCTTTGGTTGATCCTAAACTTGAATGGACAGTTTCTAAAGATTCTATCCTTTCACAAGGTAAAAATACGCCGCTTATTAACCAAAAAGTTGTAGGTAAAGTGGTTCAAACTTTTACGGCTTAATTGATTTAAAAGTTTTTTTAAAAATTATAAAAGTCAGCCTCGGTTGGCTTTTTTTGTGATCAAATTGTTATTAATTGCTAATTTTGTTTATAATTATGTAAATAAAAGAGGGTATATTAATGAAACTTAACAATAAAACACTTGTGGTCTTTGCATCAGTGTTGGCTTTAACTGGCTGTAATAGTCTTTTTTCAAAACATGTGAAATGTGATGATGAATCCGCAACATCATTGGTAACACAGGTATTACAGGATAATTTGGAACAATCTTTAGAACGTGAGCTCAAAGAATTAATTAAAAATGGTTCGATAAAGGATTTAGATCCGGCAAAACTTAAACTATCAGCAAAAAATATCCAATTTAGCCTAGTTGATAGCAGAACAGATTTTATTGATCCAAATAGTCCAAAAACGACATGCTCAATTGATTTAACAGCAACGATTCCCTCTGATTTAGTCAAAAAATCTGATGAAGCGAGAGCTAAAGTTGATGCAGTTAGTGTAGAAGAACATGCGAATAATTTAGGTGTTAATTATGAAAATAATAAGATTCATTTAACTCTAGAGTATGTTCTGCAACCGACTGACAAAGGTGACAAAGTTTTAGCTCTACTTAAGAATACCTCTAACGTACAAACCTTAATTTCAGAAACTTTAACTTATGCATTCTTAAAACCACAAATTGAAAAGAATCAAATTAGAAATCTGGAAGCGAGTAAAGCCGCTATACAAAGAAATAATGCCAACACTGCAACTTATGATGCAAATAATGAAGCCATCGTAGCTGCTGATGCAGCAACAGAAGCAGCACAAGCAGCCGTTGCAGCAGCGGAAGGCTATGACGAAGAGTATGAATAATTAGTTTTTTAAAATAAAGATGAATTGAAAATAGGATAATCATGAAACTTAAATTATTAGCATTAGTGGGTTGCATGTTGCTTGTGTCGGGTTGTGACAAAGTACAATCAATCGCAGGCAGTACAGTGAAATGTGATAATGAAACTGCAAAGCAGTTGGTTGTTGAAAGTTTCAGTAAAACGGTAAGCGATATTGCTGCAGAGCGTGTCAAAGAGTTGATTGATAGTGAAAACGTTACAATTGATATGGGGAAATTAAGAAGTACTCTTCAGCAAATTACATTCAATGTGAATGATGTCCGTACCAATAATTCTGATCCCAATAGTAATAAGCAGTATTGCGTAACTGAATTTGTAGTCAAAGTTCCAGATCAAATGGTAAAAGATGCGGATGCCGCTCGTGCTGTTTATGATGAAAATAATATTGCTCAGGCTGCAGTATTGTCAGATCTGTCATTTGAAGCAAACCAGCTGAAAAAAGAAATTGAATATTTAGTTCAGCCAACAGATGACGGTAAAAAAGTTTATGTCACTTTAGAAAATCCAGATGCTCTAGCATATTTCGTCAGGGATATCGCAGTTGATTCCTTGGTTAAAACTGCACGTCAAAATGCAGCTGAAGTTGCCAAGCAAGAAGAGATCAAACGTGTAGCGGAAGAAGAGGCGACTGCACAGGAATACCAGTCTGTATTAATATCAGAAGCGAAAACCAATTTAAATAAAGCGAATGAGAATTTAAATTTGGTTTGGAACTCGACAACCAAGGAAGTTCGTAGTCAGCTTTTAGATGAGCAAAGACTTTGGCTTAAAAAACGTGAGTTGGAATGTAAATTAGAAAGTACTCATTCAGATAATCCAGAAATCCATCGAATAAATTGTGAAACCAATATGACAACGCAACGGACTTCAGAGTTGCGTCAAAAAATTTATTATTTAGAAGAATAATTATTTTTTGAATATAAGAAAAGTCAGCCTCGGCTGGCTTTTTTATTGCTGAAAAATAAGAGTATTCAAATAATACAATTAATTACACTGTCTGAAAAATGAGCAGATAAACTGAAAATACACATGATAAGACCAGAATAAGAGGAATAATGGATGAATATTAATTTGATTGATTTATTGAAGCAGAAAGTATCTGCGATTGTCCTTGAGGGCGAAACAGAATATCTTAGCGAAAAGAGTCAGGCATTAAGCAGTTTTTTTCCTATCCTCTTGGCACTTTTTAAATCTAAGCCAGAGCTTATTGGAAACTTACAGAGTCAATTAAATCCGAGATTGAGTGATATTTTTGCAACACATCCCGATTTAAAGCAGCAATTTTTAGAACAGGTTTCAGGCACAGTCCCGACTGGAACCATTGAATCCACTTTAAATCACTCAATTGCGCCGACACTGGGGTTTTTAGAAAGCGAAGCTGGTTCTTCTGAACCTAGCGCGATTGCACATCTTATTGAGACACATTGGCCAGCGGTGTCGAGTGCCTTGCCACATTGGGCACCCGCACTATTAAGCGCTTTAGGTATCAGTATTGCATCTGGGCACGCATTGCACCAAGCACCCGCAGTTGAACCTTATAGGGCAGTTGAGGAAAAAAAGAAATCGGGGTTTCTCTTGCCGCTGATTGCTTTTATTATTTTGGCAGCACTGCTGGCTTTAATGTTTAAGGCTTGCTCTGATAAAAAAGAAACTGAGCCTGCAAGTAGTGTGCCTGCCCAGACTGCAACCAGTGAGCCTGCAAAATTGCAACTCAGTACCGGTTCGACAGGGGATTTAACCACGTGTCAGCTCTATTCTGGCAATGCGAGTTATATCGATATTTTGCAAAAAGACATTAAACAAATTTTTAATCACAATATCGGTTGTGGCGTAGAGACGAATGCAAGCTACCATACTGAATTTATTGATCAAGATGCTATTCCAAGTGTATTGAAATTAGTCAAAGATGTTCCAAATGCATCATTGACCTGGATGGGGGATCAACTTTCTATTCAGACCGCAAATCCTGCTGATGCAGAGCAATTGGCAGCTAGAATTCAGCCACTGGTTAAAAATATGACCGTGATGACGCAAGCTGCTAGTGCTGCTTCTGAACCTGTTGATAACACGACTGCAATAAGCGCAGGTAATATCAGTGCTGAAAAAGCCTTGGCAGAAATTAATCCAGATAATATTCGTGCATTAGATATTGCAACTGCACTGAACATGCAAATTATCAATTTTGATACCGCAAGCAGCAATATCCCCGATGCCAATAAATCTATTTTAGATCAAGCTGCAGCCTTGATTCAGCGAGCATCACAGGTACATTTAACGATTAAAGGCCATACCGATGCTATGGGCGATGTTGCAGCAAATAAAGCATTATCACAAAAACGTGCACAAGCCGTTGCAGACTACTTGGTAAAACAGGGGGTTGACCCAGCACAGCTGCAGGCTGTCGGTTATGGTTCGGAACAGCCTGTAGCCGATAATGCAACACCTGAAGGCCAGTTTAAAAACCGTCGTATTGAGTTTGAAGTGTTAAATACTGAAACAGGTGTCGCGCGTGAAGTAAATGAGCAAGGCGTTAACAAACAGTAGAAGTCTAGTTTGGATCGCTTTCATAACTAAATCCCTGTATGACGCAGGGATTTTTTATAAGTATTTTTTTTCAATGGTGATTCAACAAAAGGATGAATTGATTCATTCTTTTTTTATTGGCATGCTGTGATCAATTGTAAATTGTGAAAATACTATGCGTATTAGCTTTATTGGAGCAGGGCGGGTTGCATATCATTTGGCACATGCCTTAAGCCAGCATCATCAAATCATCCAAATCTATAGTCGCAGTTTTGAGCCTGCACAGGCTTTAGCTGCACAAGTGGGTGCAACGGCAACGGTGAATATCACCGAGATAAATCCTGAAGTAGATTTAGTGATTATTGCAGTCAGTGATCAAGTGATTGCATCCGTAATTGAAGAAATTCATCATCAACTAGCTGATGCACTGATTGTACATACCTCGGGCAGTACAGATGTTGAAGTCTTGGCAAAAATTCATGCACGTGCTGGCGTGTTTTATCCTTTACAAACCTTTAGCGTGGATCGGGAAATAAGCTGGGCAGATACGCCATTATTTGTAGAGGCCAAGTCTGAAGATGATCTGATTTTATTAACAGTGCTTGCCAGTCAGTTAAGCCGTCGCGTTTATCAATACACATCGGCACAGCGTTTAAGCCTGCATTTGGCTGCGGTATTTGCCTGTAATTTTAGCAATTATTGTTATGACATGGCGCAGCAGATTGTTGATGCGCAACAGGTCGATTTCTCCCTGCTTTATCCACTGATTTTAGAAACGGCCCATAAAGCCGTCCAGCATGATCCTAAACAGATGCAGACTGGACCCGCAATGCGGGGCGATCAAAATATCTTGAATATGCATCAACAGATGTTACAAGATGCTCAGCGCGAAGATTTAAAAAAAGTGTATAACTTAATGAGTCAGCAGATTTTGCAATCGCATCATCCTCAATAGTCACTTAAACTGAAATAAAGTTAAACAAATAAATTTAGGCAATCTGTTGTAAAAGGAGGTTCGTATGGCAAAGGATTTTAATAGCCAGTATGTGGTGGATGGTTATGATGAGCATATTCGGAAATTAATTCCCGGCTATGATGTTGTACACCAGCAAATCAAGGCTTTATTGCAAACCTATGCGGATGAATATGCCCATGTATTGATTGTAGGCTGTGGCACAGGGTATGAGCTGGGTTATCTATTGCGATCATTTCCTGACTGGACTTTTACTGCAACAGAGTTGTCGGAAACCATGCTGGATAAAGCCAAACATCATATCCATGCTTTAAATGCATCGCATCGGGTGGAGTTTGTGCTGGGAGATGTCGACCAGTTAAAAACAGATCAAACATACGATGCAGCGCTTTCTATTCTGGTTACGCATTTTGTAGGTTATTCTGACAAGTCTAAGTTTTTTAAAGCGATTTATTCACGTTTAAAACATCAGGGACTATTCATTACTTTTGATTTGACCCGAATCAAGTCAGATCAGGAGCAGGAAATACTGAAACATGTATGTGAGACAAATGGCTTGACGACTTCACAATCAGCAGCAATGATTGAGCGTTTAGACGATGACTTTTATCCGTTGTCGGAACCGGAAACATTTGAACAATTAAAATTAAATGGCTTTGATTCTGTAGAGCGTTTTACCCAAATTTTATCCTATCAAGGCTTTATGGCGCTCAAAGCCTAAATTTTGATAATAAAAAAATGGCTCATATGAATGAGCCATTTTTTGAACTTGTTTTTCAAGTTTATTTAATTTTCTTGAACAGGAAGTCATTAATGGTATGACCTTCCTCTAAGCCGCGGCGTTCAAACTTGGTTTGTGGACGCCAGTCAGGGCGAGGGTAGCTGTTGCCTTTACCTGCCATGTTTTCAAGATTTGGACGGTTATCTAACACATCCAGCATCCATTCAGCATACGGTACCCAATCTGTAGCGGAGTGGAAGGTACCGCCCATTTCCAGTTTTTGTTCAACCAGTGGCATACGGTCATGCGATACAAAACGACGTTTAAAATGACGTTTCTTTTGCCAGGGATCGGGGAAATAAAGCTGTACGGCATTAATGCTATTGTCCGGCATTTCACGAAGCACTTGAATCGCATCGGCATCGAGTAAACGCAGGTTGGTTATACCTGCCATACCAGCTTCATATACACATTGTGCGATACCCGGAACATGCACTTCGATACCGACATAATTGCGTTCAGGATTGGCTTTTGCCATAAGTACCAGCGAACGGCCCATACCAAAACCAATTTCAACCGTTAAAGGACGTTCTGGATGTTCAAAGTGCTGACGTAAATCACCCACCGGATATTCCAAAATTAGGTGACCATATTGTTCAAGCGCAGTACGTTGAGAGGTATTCAGCGGAGATGAACGACGCATAAAAGTGACAATTTCGCGATGTTCATTCAAGTTGTCCAGCTCGACGACTTGCGGGTCTAATTGATCGTTCGACATAACTTTGGCAAATGTAATAAATTCGAATGCGGTATTTTAAGTCTTAAGACAAGCAAGTCAAACTTTTCTAGGATTTTTCACAGGCTAAAAATACTTTAGCCGTGTTAAAAATATAAAAGAGTCCGAAGACTCTCTATATTTTCTTTATATTTAATTAGGCTTGGTTATATTGATCAACCAGGGTACTGCTGGCTTCATTTAAGCCGACAACCGTTACTTCAATATTTTGATCTTTAAATTTCTGCACGACATTGTTCAGCATGTTGACCGAAGTAATATCCCAGATATGCGCATGGGTAAGATTAATCTCAACCTTGGAAATATTTTCTTTAAAGTCAAAAAACTGGAAAAACTTGTCTGAACTGCTAAAGAAAATCTGTCCTGAAATCGTGTAATGACGTGTGGATTGATTAATTAATACAGAACTGACTTTGACTTCGCTTTCCAGTTTATTCACTAAAAATAAAGCTGAAAGTAACACACCGACAAATACACCCAGCGCAAGATTATGGGTGGCTAAAACGATAATGACCACAGCCAGCATCACGATATTACTTTGCTTCGGATGCTTCTTGAAATTACGCACCGAATCCCAGTTAAAGGTGGTGAAAGACACCATAATCATAATCGCAACCAGTGCTGCCATCGGAATGTAGGCCAGCCAATCTTTAAGAAAAACCACTAAACACAGTAAAAACACACCCGCAACTAAGGTGGATAAACGTGTACGTGCACCAGATGATACGTTAATAATGGATTGACCAATCATGGCACAACCAGCCATGCCCCCCATAAAACCACTGACGATATTGGCATAACCTTGACCGCGACATTCCTGATGACGGTCGCCCTCAGTGTCAGTGACTTCATTCACCACGGTTGTGGTCATCATGGTTTCTAATAAACCCACGGTTGCAAGGGTAATTGAATAAGGAAAGATAATTTTTAAGGTTTCGAAGTTCAGTGGAATTTCCGGAATCAGGAAAATAGGCAAGGTATCGGGGAAATGTCCCAAGTCACTGACGGTACGCATATCACCGCCTAAAAATAAGGCAATTAGACTCAGCAAGACAATGCAAATCAGGGGAGAGGGAATCAGTTTGCCAATTCTTGGAAGGTAAGGGAAAAGATAAACCACCACCAAACCTAGGCCGACAAACAAATAGCCTAAGCTATCCATCTTGCTTAACTCAGGAAGTTGAGCCACAAAAATCAAAATTGCCAAGGCATTTAAAAAGCCATAGACCACAGATTGTGAGACAAAGCGCATCAACTTGGCGACTTTAAAATAACCTGCAATCATCTGAATGATGCCGGTCAAAATGGTGGCGGCTAATAAGTACTGCAAGCCATGCTCTTTGACCAGAGTAATCATGAGTAAAGCCAGCGCACCCGTCGCCGCAGAAATCATGGCAGGGCGACCGCCAAAGAAAGCAATGGTGACGGCTATACAAAATGATGCATATAGACCGACTTGCGGGTCAACACCGGCGATGGCTGAAAAGGCTATCGACTCGGGGATGAGGGCTAAACCCACCACCAAACCTGCTAATACATCGGTGCGGATATTGGAAAACCATTCTTCTTTTTTAAGGCTAATCACAAGGTTAATTTTCATCAAACTTTAAAGTGAGGTATGTTAAAACAGTTTTATGGAAAAAAGCACTTCGGATTGACTTGAAAAATACTGCATTTTGGACAATATTCTAAAGGTAAAGGTTTTTTACGCATTGATGCTTTTTTGCAATTTACAGGTATGATCACTTGAAAGTTTGTTAGAAGAGATTTAAAACAGTTAATAGTTAAATAACAAGGATCAGATATGAAGCTTTATTACGCCCCTGGCGCGTGTTCACTAGCATCACATATTATTTTAAATGAAATTAATGTCGATTTTGATTTAGAGCGTGTAAATTTAAAAACCCATACAACAGAGAAAGGTGCTGATTACTACGCAATTAACCCAAAGGGCTATGTTCCAGCTTTAGAAATTAACCCGGGCTTGATTCTGACCGAAAATGTGGCAATTTTACCGTTTCTTGCACAACATGATCCCAAACAAGATCTAATTCCGCCATCAGGTTTAGGGCGTGCCAAAGTTCTTGAATGGTTGGGGTACTTGAACTCTGAATTACACGATGCTTATGCAGTATTTTTCGGTGCGCCATTGTCAGATGAAGCGAAAGAAAAAGCTTATGCAGAAATTGACCGTTTACTTACTTATATTGAAAAAGCCTTTGGCGAGTCTGATAACGACTATTTAGTCGATGATAATTTTGGTCCGGCAGATGCCTATTTATTTGTGTTAACCAATTGGTCTAAGGGTATTGGGCATGACCTCACGCCGTATACTAAGATTAATGCCTTGCGTAATAAAGTGGCAGAACGCCAATCGGTACAAATCGCCATGCGTGATGAAGGTCTGATTCCTTAATTTTTTGCAACGATTTGAAAAGCACCTGAGGGTGCTTTTTCTTTGCTTTAAAATAATTGAGTGTTGAATGAGCTAATCATTCTATTGTTGATTTTTTATCAATAATGTTTTGCAAATTTATGAATTTTTAGCAATAAAATATTTAAGTATATTGGCCTCTGAAAAACAAATCATCAAAGGCGAATGAATGAGTAATATCCTGATTGTGAATGGCGCCAAGCAATTTGCACACTCGAATGGCGAATTAAATGACACGTTGACTGAGTTGGCAAATGCTGTGCTTGGCGAGATGGGTCATAGTATTAAAATTTCTCGTGCAGAGAGCGACTATGACATTCAGGAAGAAATTCAAAAATATATCTGGGCAGATGTCATTATTTATCAAATGCCAGGCTGGTGGATGGGCGCGCCCTGGACAGTTAAAAAATATATTGATGATATTTTTACAGAAGGGCATGGAACTTTATATGCCAGTGATGGCCGCTCACGTTCAGATGCCTCGAAAAAATATGGTTCAGGTGGTCTCATTCAGGATAAAAAGTATATGTTGTCATTAACCTGGAATGCACCCATGGAGGCGTTTAATGATGCTGATCAATTTTTTCATGGCGTGGGGGTCGACGGGGTATATCTGCCATTTCATAAAGCCAATCAATTTTTAGGGATGAAAAGTTTAAACACCTTCATCGTAAATGACGTAATTAAAATGCCCAATGTCACTCAATATGAGCATGAGTATCGTCAACATCTGATGGATGTTTTTGCCTGATTGTTGGATTTTTTAAGGAATAAGCTATGTTGACCGTTATTGCAGATATTCAGATTCGCTCAGGTGCCCAACATCGTGAAAATGTATTAAATGCATTTAGAAAGATAACACCTATAGTTTTGCAGGAAGATGGTTGTTATGGCTATGAGTTACTGGTCGATCATGAATCGGATGTGAGTTATCAGACTAAATTACCCGATTCAATTACGATGTTGGAACATTGGGAAAGTGTTGAACACTTGAATGCACATTTACAGCAACCACATATGCAAGCTTATCAACAGCAAGTTAAGGATGATGTGCTTGAAGTTAAAATCCGGATTATGCAAAAGGGTTTAATTCTTTAGTACAATTTTGAAATATAAAAAAAGGACACTTTTGAGTCCTTTTTAATGCTTAAAACTTTATTTAAAGAAATAGCCTGTTTCAGGTGAACTGGCATTTGCCATGCGTTTACGGGGCATGCGACCCGCTAAAAAGGCTTCACGACCGGCTTCTACGGCTTTTTTCATTGCAGAAGCCATTAAAATCGGGTTTCGTGCAGCCGCAATCGCGGTATTCATCAGTACGCCGTCACAGCCGAGTTCCATGGCAATAGCAGCATCACTTGCTGTACCGACCCCAGCATCGACCAATACAGGAACTTTGGCATTTTCCTTAATGATAGAAATGGTGTGCGGATTCAAAATGCCTAAACCTGAACCAATCAGGCTGCCTAAAGGCATAATTGCAACACAGCCCATGCTTTCTAACTCTTGCGCTACAATCGGATCATCCGAGGTATAAACCATGATTTCAAAGCCATCGTCAATTAAGGTGCGGGCAGCTTTTAAAGTTTCGGTAATATTCGGATAAAGGGTTTTTTCATCACCCAACACTTCCAGTTTCACCAAGTTGTGACCATCCAGTAGTTCGCGGGCGAGCATACAGGTACGAATAGCACTGTTGGCATCAAAACAACCTGCGGTATTCGGCAGAATGGTGTACTTTTCAGGCGGTACAACAGAAAGCAAATTTGGCTGGTCAGGGTGCTGTCCGATATTTACACGACGAATCGCCACTGTCACAATTTCTGCACCGCTGGCTTGAATAGCTAACTCAGTTTCAGTTAAATCTTTATATTTACCTGTACCGACCAATAAGCGTGAATTAAAGGTACGAGAACCGATTATAAGCGGGGTATCTTCCATGGGAGCTCCGAATTAGCCGCCACCGACGGCATGAATAATTTCAATATGATCGTCAGCGCAAATAGGGGTATGTGCCAATTTGCTTTTGGAAATGATCATTTCATTCTGTTCTACAGCAAAGCGTTTGCCTTCCAAGGCCAATTCTTGAATCAATTCTAATAAATTAGTGCATGAGGTATTTTTTGCTTCGCCATTTAAATAAATCTGCATGGTCATTTCTTCCTGTTGCTTAATTATCTTGATTAATTATCTTGCGTATTTTAAAGCATTCCATGCCAGTACCAGCCAGCCAGCAATCATTAAAGCGCCACCAATTGGAGTGATTGCACCCAAAACGCGCGGTAAACCTAAAGCCATTAGGTAGAGTGAGCCACAGAAAAATAAAATACCGACTTGAATCAGGATAAAACTGGCTTTAATAGGCAGTTGGGGAATAACTTTGCTTAGAATGGCGAGCGCCAAAAGTCCAAGGGCATGATAGAAAAAATAATCAGTTGCTGTATGCCACCACGCCAATTGTGCTTCGCCTGCATGTGCTTTTAAGCCATGTGCGCCAAATGCGCCCAGCATGACCGCAAATGCCAGGTTAAGGGCTGAAATTGCAATCCACATAAGCAATGATCACCTGAGGAAATTTGCGCTTAACTTAGCATAAATTAGGGTTTATACGAAAGGCAAAAAGCAACAATACAAAGGTCTAAATATAAAAAAAGAGCACGCAGCCCTTTCTTTAAAAATGAATAAAATAAGTCCAATAGCTTAATTAGAAGACATTGCGACTTTGATTTTTTCCATTGCATTTTTTTCTAGCTGACGAATACGTTCGGCAGACACATTATATTCAGCCGCCAATTCATGCAGCGTTGATTTTTCATCATCTAGCCAACGGCGCTGCAAAATGTTACGCGAACGATCATCAAGCTGACCCATGGCACTATGCAGGGCAGACGTACTTTGTTGCTCGTAGTCTTCTTCTTCAGCTAAACGTGCTGGATCGTAACGATTGTCTTCTAAATATAAAGCCGGTGCGACATGAGTTGAACCTTCATCATCGTCATCGCCCTGAGCCTCAAATGCTGCATCATAAGCGGTTAAACGGCCTTCCATTTCCAAGACTTGTTCTGGTGTTACATTCAATTCATTGGCAATCGATTTTGCTTCTTCGAGTGTCAGCTTTTTACTCGATTTTTTTAAGCTACGTAAGTTAAAGAACAGCTTACGTTGCGCTTTGGTGGTCGCAATTTTAACAATGCGCCAGTTGCGAATCACATATTCATGAATTTCAGCTTTAATCCAATGCACGGCAAAAGAAACCAAACGCACACCCATATTCGGGTCAAAACGTTTAACCGCTTTCATTAGACCCAAGTTGCCTTCTTGAATCAGGTCGCCCTGTGGCAAACCATAGCCTGCATAACTGCGTGCAATATGAACCACAAAACGCAAATGAGACATGACCAGCATTTTAGCTGCATCTAAATCTTGGTCGTAATAATAGCGTTCGGCCAACTCTTTTTCTTGTTCAGCCGTTAAAATAGGAATCTGATTGACAGTACTGATATAAGCACCGAGATTTACCCCTGGCGCCGATAATGACAGGGGCATCAATTGATTGCTGCTGTCACTCATGTGTTCTCCTTCAGAATGGATGACATAACCACTTAAATTTTATCTTAATCCAATATTTTCCTGAAATAAGGAATATTGGGTAGAGAAATGTAATTTTTTATGCAAATTTGAAAAGTACTAGTTTAATTGAAAATAATTAAGATTCAATTAAGTAGTGATATTCAGCGTCAGTTATTTTTGTCATATTGCATTTCAATTGATGCATTTGGCAATAGCGAGTTACATCTTGCTGACTATGTGGATCTGACGATTTCAATAAAAATAGATGATCTGATTTATTCTTGATCGCTCGCTTAAGCATCAATAATGGCATGGGGCAGGGTTGGCCCATCGCATCTATGATAATTGCTGGATTGGCTAGATCATTCATCACATTAAATTTCAGAAAAAACTTTGTGAAATGTTAGCAAATTTAGTGCCAAATCTAAATGAAATTATATAATTTCAACATAAAAAGTACCGATATAAAATAGAGAAATAATTAGTAAAATAAAACTCGATCAAAAGGTAAATTATTCAAAAAAAACAGTATGAATTGTTATAAACCCATGATAAGCTCGTCGCGTATTCAAATTAATGACACAGTTAAATTTGTCTTAAAGTTGGATATTGAAATGGATGTAACCGGGATTTTGTTAATAGTAATACAGAATGATTACAAGCTTAGAAATAATAATTATTTTTAAACCTTGTTTACTCTGCTGTTTGCAACACCGGGTGGTCCTTCTATTAAATACAATGAGGATTAACTTATGACAGCTCGTGAACAAGGCGTAGTTAAATGGTTCAACGACACTAAAGGCTTCGGCTTTATTCAACGTAACGGCGGCGACGACGTATTCGTTCATTTCCGCGCTATCCAAGGTGACGGTCACCGTTCACTTCGTGACGGCCAACGTGTTGAATTCAGCGTAGTTAAAGGTCAAAAAGGCTTCCAAGCTGAAGAAGTACAACCTTTAGACTAATCGCCTGATTATTCATGAGAACGCCCCAATGTAATTTGGGGCGTTTTTGTTTATAATAGGCTACAATTATCCTGATTATTAAGTTAGAGCACATTTATATGTCATCTGGTTTTGAAACCTTAAATTTACATCCGAAACTTAAACAAGCGATTGATGCTTTAGGTTTCAAAGAAATGACACCAATTCAGGAAAAGGTTTTAAAATTTACTTTGGCTGGACATGATGCCATTGGCCGTGCTCAGACTGGTACCGGGAAAACAGCTGCTTTTCTGGTCAGTGTAATTAATGATTTGCTCAACAATCCGATTAAAGAACAACGTTTTCGTGGCGAAGCACGCGCACTCATTCTGGCTCCAACACGTGAGCTGGCTTTACAGATTGAAAGTGATGCTAAAGATTTAACTAAATTTACCGATTTACATGTGGTTACCTTGTTGGGTGGGGTTGATTTTGATAAGCAAAAAGCCCAACTGGATAAACAGTTTGTCGATATTATTGTGGCGACACCGGGTCGTTTAATCGACTTTGTTGAACAAAAAGAAGTTTGGCTAGATCAAATCGAATTTTTGGTGATTGATGAAGCAGACCGTTTACTCGATATGGGCTTCATTCCATCTGTTAAACGAATTGTGCGTTATTCACCGCGTAAAGAACAGCGTCAAACGCTCATGTTCTCTGCAACCTTTAGTTATGATGTTTTAAACTTGGCGCAACAATGGCTGTTTGAACCCGTTACTGTTGAAATTGAGCCAGAAAAGAAAACCAATGCAGATGTTGAACAACGCGTTTACATGGTTGCAAAAACAGATAAATATAAGTTACTGCAAGAAATTTTACGCGATGAGCCGATTGAAAAAGTCATGATTTTTGCCAATCGTCGTGACCAGGTGCGTAAACTCTATGATCATCTAAAAAGAGATGGCTATAAGGTGGTCATGTTGTCCGGTGAAATTGCCCAAGACAAACGTACCAAAATGCTCGATCAATTTAAAAATGGTCAACATAATATTATGATTGCAACCGATGTTGCCGGTCGTGGTATCCATGTAGATGGCGTTTCACATGTTATAAACTTTACTTTGCCTGAACAATCGGATGATTATGTGCACCGTATCGGTCGTACAGGCCGCGCAGGTGCACGTGGTGTAAGTATTAGTTTCTTGTCCGAAGATGATGCATTCTATCTTCCGGAAATTGAAAAGGCCATTGGTCAAAAACTGCCATTAACCCGGATGGAAGGTTATTGTTAATTTGCCTTAGCAAAAAGTGTTAAATAAAAAGCCGCTTATTTTAAGCGGCTTTTTTGTGTATCTCTCTAAACTTCATAGAATTTCTATAAACATCATTATTTGATTGATACGATGCAGTAGAATTATTTTCTAGGAATTTAGTTAGCCCGGCAGCTAAAGGTAAGCACGGTTTGGTAGTCTTCATCACGAGCGAGACTGCCACTATTTCCTGTCAAAGTACCCAATACGCTGGTTGCAGCTTGAATCATTTGTCCGGTTTTTTCATCAACAACGCCTTTTAAAGCACCGTTGTATTCAGTTTTTTCATCAATCACGACGGCAGTGGCTTTTTTGCCGCAAGTATTGTTTGCAGCAGTAATCGCATTGTTTTTAGAAATAAGATTGCTTTTACCTACGCCTGTCACTTCATATTGGTTATTTTGTTTTTGAATTGCTAGTGATGTGGTTGGATTGGATGCACATGCAGTTAAGGCTAGAGCAACAGCGACTGTGGAAGAGAGCGCAAAAACTTTATTCATCTTTTTCCCCTGATTCGTTTTAAAAGAATAAAAAGCATTTGAGCATAACTTTTTGGATGTATTTTGAAAGAGTTGTATGAAATATGCAGTTTTATAGGGTCTATCTGTGACTTTCTTATAAGCAAGAATGGAATTGAGTACAAGGGGTCGGCTAATTGCTCTAGAGTATCTGAATAAGAATATGCTAATCTTAATGAAATATTTTAGTACACAGATATAGAAGTTAATGACTGATTCCGCGGTAGATATGGTTCATTTTAATATTCATCAACGTCAGTCGATTGGTCACTTGGTCGAGCCTGCACCGAATGCAGAGCAGTTGGAAAAGGCCTTTCAAGCGGCACTGACGGCACCCGATCATCACCGTTTAAAACCCACCCGTTTTGTGGTTATTCCGGCTGATCAATGTGAAGCTTTTGGTGAGTTACTGTCTAAAGCTTTGGCAGATTTGGGCGAAACCGATCCGGCTCAGTTAGACCGTGTCAAAAACCATCCATTTCGTGCACCCCTTTTGGTTCTAGCATTAACTCAGTTTCAGCCCCATCCCAAAGTTCCCGATTTTGAACAGACCTTAAGTACTGGTGCGGCAATACAAAACTTTTTGTTGTCGTTACAAGTTCAGGGTTTTTCAACTATGTGGCGAAGTGGTGCTGTAATTAAGTCGAATTTGTTTAAACAGGCTTTAGGTCTTGCAGAAGATGATTTAATTTCTGGAATTATTTATATTGGAACTGCGGTAAAAGCAATTCCTGCACGTGCAGAAATAAATACACAAAATTATGTGAGTTATTGGAATAAATAACTTTATTGAATACTGAGTCGAGATATAAAAATAATGTCAGAGTTGAAATTTTCAGATCTTGTTGAACCTGTATCCTTAGATCAAAAAACGGCGTTACGCGTAACAGTTTTAGGTGGTGGTAGTTTCGGTACTGCAATGGCCAATACAGCAGTGCGTAATGGTTGCGATACCATGATCTGGATTCGTGATGAAGTTGCCGCAGCAGAAATTAATCAAACGCATGTCAATAAACGTTATTTACCCGATTTTACTTTAGAGTCGGGTTTAAATGCGGTAACCGATTTGGAAACGGCTATTTGTAATCGCGATATTATTTTAGTGGCGATTCCAAGCCATTCTTTTCGTGATGTACTCAAACAAATTAAGCCCTTCATTACTTCACAGGCGGTCATCTCCTTAACCAAAGGCATAGAAGCAAAAACCTTTAGTTTTATGAGCGATATTATTCGTGAAGAATTACCCGAAGTGCCTTATGGTGTGCTTTCTGGGCCGAATTTAGCCAAAGAAATTATGGCGGGACAACCGGCAGGCACCGTGATTGCAAGTCAGTCTGAACTGGTGCGTTATGCTGTGCAACAAGCCTTACACAGCGCATTATTCCGTGTATTTGGCAGTGATGATGTGCATGGGGTGGAACTGGGGGGGGCATTAAAAAATATCTATGCAGTAGCGATGGGTATGGCTGCAGCTTATAAAGTGGGTGAAAATACCAAGAGTATGATTTTAACCCGCGCATTGGCCGAAATGAGCCGTTTCGCGGTGAAATTGGGTGCAAATCCGTTGACCTTCCTGGGGTTATCTGGGGTGGGGGATTTATTTGCGACTTGTAGTAGTCCACTGAGCCGGAATTACCAAGTCGGTTTTGCTTTGGGTTCAGGTAAGAGCTTGGAGCAGGCGACTAAAGAGTTGGGTCAAACGGCAGAAGGGATTAATACCATTGTTCAGGTACGCAGCCGTTCAGAAGAACTGGATGTCTATATGCCTATCACCAGTGCCCTATATGATGTTATTTTTGAGGGGGCGCCACCTTTAAGCATTGCACTTTCACTGATGAAGAATGGACATCGTAGTGATGTGGAATTTGTTTTGCCACACCATGAAGTGTAATTTCAAATGCTTGAATAAATGAGCTCTGTCATAAAGCTGGGTTATAATTGCTGCATATTGAGGATAAGGAAATTTTATGCAACTCACTTTAGTCCGTCATGGTGAAGCCTCTCCTGCGGTCAATGGAAATGATGACAAACGTCCATTAACCAAGCGAGGGCATAAGCAGGCGCAACACACCGCAGAATATTTAAAGGACATGATTCAACCCGATGTATTTGTGGTGAGTCCTTTATTGCGTGCACAAGAGACTTTGGCACATCTGCAACATTATTTTAATGATGTACCTGTGCTGGTGTGTAATAAGATTAAACCTGAAGATGATGCGAAATCCGCAGTTGAATGGTTGTCCCAGCTGCCTTATGAGTCGGTTGTTGTGGTTTGTCATATGAATGTGGTGGCACATATTTCATCATTATTGACATCTGAGTCATTCCATCCTTATGCTCTGGCTGAAGCGCGCATATATGAGCAAGCAGTCATTGCAACCGGATTATCGACACAGTTAAAAAGTTTTATTCCAAACACATAAAATATTAATTAAAACGGCAGAAAAACATTAATGTTGTATTTATGGATGCCTGAAGCCAATGGGGTTTGGCAATGGTCGACTGGAGAGAGCTGGTATCAGGCTTCCAGTCTCGAGCATTTGATTCAAGAGACGCAAGCCTATCATGGGGAAGAAGCGGTCATATTTTTTCCAAGCCGTGATGTGCAAATGGTGCAGCAGACTTTAGCCAAATCACAATATAAAAAATTGGGTATGGACGGGGTTAAATATCTATTAGAAGAATTTGTGGTTTTACCTATTGATTCAATGAAGGTATTACATCATTTTCAAAATCCGGATCAGTTGTTCATTTTGGGTGTCGCAAATAGCACAGTTGAAATGCTGCAACATGCCTTGAGTTTGATTCCGGTTAAAGTCATTTCTTTATTGCCTGATTTTCTGATTTTACCCATTCCTGAAGCAGGACAAGCCGTCATTGCCAATGTATCAGGACGTTTATTGGTACGTGAAAATGAATTTCTGGGAAATTCGGTTGATGATTTAGCCTTATTTTTAGATTATCAGCCGCAAGGACAGCGTTATAAAATCAGCAATTTTACTGCTGAACAAATGCAAAGCCTTGAGGCGATGGTTACGCATGAGCAGATTGAATCTTTTCATTATGAATTACCGGTGTTAAAAAAAGCCAAAGCTCATCCTTTTAATATCCTGCCGAAAGCAAAAAACAGCACCGGTGTAGCGGGATATTGGAAAGCGTGTGCGGTTGTGTTGCTCGCTGCTTTAATGGTTCAGTTCATTTATGATGCAACTCGCTGGTACAAATATAAAAAAGTGGCAGATCAGACCGCAGTACAAGCGATTGACCAGTATAAATACTGGTTTGGGCAGAGTAGCCGTGTTACTGAGCAGAATTTAAAAAGCCAGTTTGAAAGTCATGTGCGTTTGAATAAAAGTGCCAGTACGCAAGCCTTGCAGTTACTAAGTCGAGTAGGTCCCGTTTTAATGCAAAATCAGATTGTGGCCAATCGTATCAATTACGATGCTTCAGTTTTAAATATGGAACTGAAAGCCAATTCTGCTACGGCATTGCAGAATTTAACCCAACAACTTAATCAGCAAGGGTTTAAAGTTGAATTAGGCAATATTCAGCCGAATGGTGCGGGTGCAATTGGATTGGTGAAAATACAATAATGAAAACATCAGAAAAACTGCAAAGCTCGATTGATCAATCGATAGAAAAAATCACGGATTACTTAGATCGGTTGTCTGTACGTGAGCGCTATCTGGTGATTTTTACCAGCATTTTTGTTCTGGTTGCGGCCATTGGTTCGGCACTTTGGTTTATGCATGCAGCGGCCAACAAGCAGCAAAATCGGGTCAATGATTTAAAAGACATGATGGTCTGGATGCAAAGTAATGCCGTGACCATGAAACCTGCAGATGATTTGCAGTTAAGTGCGGCAGATAAAGTGCAACGTGTTGCCCAGCAGCAAGGGTTATCGGTTGCATCACAGCAAGCAGGTGAGCAAATTCAGATTGTGGCGGCGCATGAAAATTATGCGATTTTGGCAAATTTTTTAACCCAACTCGCTCAAATGGGCCTAAGTCTTGAAAAATTAGAATTAATTTCCGAAGCGGGTCAGATTAAATTAACAGCGACAGTGCAATAATGGGTAAAAATAAAGACCTGCTAAGCATGGTGTTTTCTATGCGCTATGCCTATAATATGGCGACTTAAAAAGCAGTAGACTTTTACAGATATGTTGTATTCTCTTGCCCGCCCTTTGTTGTTTTCTTTAGCACCAGAGCGTGCACATGAGCTGACACTATCGTTATTGAAATCAGCTCATCGCATGGGCATGATGCGTCAAAGCATTGCCGCTAAACCAGTGACCTGTATGGGAATTCAATTTCCCAATCCAGTGGGTTTAGCTGCCGGCCTAGACAAAAATGGCGCTTATATTGATGCCCTGGCTGGACTGGGGTTCGGTTTTATTGAAATTGGAACCATTACACCGCGTCCACAAGCAGGCAATCCTCATCCCCGTTTATTCCGTTTACCTGAAGCCAAAGCCATTATTAACCGTATGGGTTTTAATAATGACGGGGTAGACAAACTCATTGAAAATGTCAAAGCTGCAAAATTCAAAGGCATCTTGGGGATTAATATCGGTAAAAATGCCGATACTCCAGTTGAAAATGCAGTCGATGATTATCTGATCTGTCTTGAAAAAGTCTATAACTATGCCTCTTATGTGACTGTCAATATTTCATCACCGAATACCAAAAATTTGCGTAGCCTGCAAAGCGGTGATGCGCTGACAGAATTGTTGCAAACTTTAAGAAAGCGTCAGCTTGAATTGGCTGAAGAACATCAGCATTATGTCCCTTTGGTGCTTAAAGTTGCTCCGGATTTAACGGCTGAAGATATCGAATTTATTGCAAAGCAATTGATCCAGTTTAAAATTGATGGTTTGATTGTAACGAATACCACTTTGTCACGTGAAGGCGTGGAAAATCTCAAGCACGGTAATGAAGCGGGTGGCCTGTCTGGTGCGCCAGTCTTTGAAAAAAGTACCGCTTGTCTTGCAGCATTTTCAAAAGCATTGAAAGGTCAAGTTCCATTGATTGGTGTCGGCGGTATTTTGTCAGGTGAGCAGGCAGTTGCAAAACAAGCTGCTGGTGCAAACCTTGTACAAATTTATAGTGGCCTCATATATACAGGTCCAACACTGGTTAAAGATTGTGTTGATGCGCTAAATACACCATGAATACACTGGATATCTTCATACTGATTATTTTGCTCATTGGAGGGCTCAACGGTTTGCGACAAGGATTGGTTTCAGCCTTTGCGAACTTGGTAGGATGGATTTTTGCACTCATCATCGGTGCAAAATATGCAACCATCCTGGCACCTTCGATGGTCTCACTTAGTGGAGATCCGGTGGTACAAAAAATTGCAGCTTTTGCATTTATTGTATTGGTTATGGTGGTTTTAACCTGGATTATTACTGCATTTCTCAACAAGATATTAAAGAGCCTAAAACTTGGCCCCCTCAACAGACTGGCAGGTGGTGCTTTTGGCTCTTTGAAGGGCTTAATGATTGTACTCATTACCATGCAAGGCATTGGTCCTTGGGTGGAAAGTTCTCCGCACTGGAAACAGTCTAAGTTTGTACAACTTCTTATCCCTTATGCACCGTGGGCAGCTCAGCTTTCCAAAGAAGCTGCGAATGGAGCACTCAATCATATCAAGTCCGATGAAGGTGCGCCGACATCTTCCGACTCATCATCTGATAAAACGCAAAAGCATGCAGCGCGTACAGATGAATCAACAAATAATCCTTTTTATTAATCCTAGCTTGTTTGCGAGGTTGCTATGTGTGGAGTAGTTGGTATAGCTGGTAAATCACCTGTTAACCAAATGTTGTTTGATGCATTAACGATGTTACAGCATCGTGGTCAGGATGCAGCCGGAATAGTAACTTGTCATGAAGGGCGTTTGTTCCTGCGTAAAGACAACGGTATGGTACGAGACGTCTTTCATACGCGTCACATGCGTGCACTGCTAGGTAATTACGGTATTGGTCATGTGCGTTACCCAACGGCAGGTTCTTCAAGTAGTGCAGAAGCACAGCCGTTTTATGTGAACTCGCCTTATGGTATTACCTTGGCGCATAACGGTAACTTGACCAACGCTGAAGAAATTCACGATGATTTGTTTAAGACAGATCTTCGTCATATGAATACCGATTCAGACTCTGAAGTGCTGCTCAACGTTTTTGCACACGAAATGCAAAAAAGTGGCAAGCTGAATCCAACTGCAGAAGATATTTTCCAGGTGGTTTCACGTGTACATGAGCGTTGTAAAGGTGCTTATGGCGTTGTGGCAATGATCACTGGACATGGTCTGGTGGGCTTCCGTGATCCAAACGGTATTCGTCCATTGATTTATGGTTCGCGTGAAACTGAAAAAGGCATGGAATATATTATTGCTTCTGAATCAGTGGCAATTACTGCTTTAGGCTTTAAAGTTGAACGTGATATTGAACCGGGTGAAGCAATCTTCATTACTTCTGAAGGCGAGATGTTTACCAAACAATGTGCGGAAAATCCTGAATACCGTCCTTGTATCTTTGAATATGTGTATTTTGCACGTCCAGATGCAACCATCGATGGTATTTCAGTTTATAAAGCACGTCTGAAGATGGGTGAAAAACTCGCGTATAAAATTTCGCGTGAGTGGGGCGAAGAACACGACATTGATGTGGTGATTCCAATTCCAGATACATCACGTACTTCCGCTTTGGAACTTGCCAATATTCTGGGCGTTAAATTCCGTGAAGGCTTCATGAAGAACCGTTATATCGGACGTACCTTCATTATGCCGGGCCAGCAACAACGTGAAAAATCAGTTCGTCAAAAATTGAACCCGGTTGAACTTGAGTTTAAAGACAAAAACGTTTTACTGGTGGATGACTCGATTGTTCGTGGTACCACCTGTAACGAGATTATCCAAATGGCGCGTGATGCCGGTGCGAAGAAAGTATTCTTTGCCTCAGCTGCACCGATGGTGAAATATCCAAACGTCTACGGTATTGATATGCCTGCAAAAGATGAGCTGATTGCATCGGGTCGTAGTGTTGAAGAAATCCGTGAAATTATTGGTGCCGACCGTTTGATTTTCCAGGATCTGGAAGATTTGAAAGGTGCAGTTCGTACCAGTAAAGTCCCAGCACTGCAAGAATTTGACTGTTCAGTTTTTGATGGCGTGTATGTGGCAGGCGGAATTGATGCAGCTTATCTAGATGAGCTTGAGCGTAAACGTAATGATTCTGCAAAAAAAGCCGTTGGTGGTTATATCGATGTGAATATTGATGCTGCATCGGTGGATCTTACCGGAGTGAAAGAAGAATAAAAATTCTTCTTAATTCTATGAAAAGCGGGAAATTCCCGCTTTTTTAATTTATGATGTTCAAACAAAATACAATGTAATAAAGGATCTTCACATTGAAGAGTGCGGGTTATTCTTTTATTCAAAACAAAAATATGCTTTGGTCTGCAAGTATTTGTATGCTTGCGGTAGTGCTCACACTATTCATTTTAAATACCATCACCGGCCTGATGGTCTTTTATCTTAATCCTAACCAGTCTGTGTTTTGGCATGCTTTGAGTCCTTATCTCATCGTGCTGCTGCTGAGCGTGATGACGATTTCCGTCCTGTACGAGTTTTATGTATTTCGTTCCGGTGGGCATTCGCTGGCAATACAGTTGGGGGCGCGTCGATTAAGCCTGATTGAAAGTATTCCTGAGGAAAGCATTGCGCTTAAAATCACTGAACAATTAGCAGATACTTTTTTAATTGAAACGCCAGCCGTCTATGTGCTTCCCGGTGAAGTGGGTGTAAATGCACTGACCGCAGGTTTTTATCCGCGTGATATTGTGATTATTTTGACTTGGGGTGCGTTACAAAATTTAGATGAATTAGAGCTATATGGTTTACTCAGTCATGAATTTAATAAAATTCTATCGGGTGAAACGGCAGAAAACACCCGTCTAAAAATCCTTTACAGCAGTCTGACGACCTTCAGCCAGTGGGGCAGTAAAATTGCCAAACTGGGTTTTACCAAGCATGGGCAAGCACATACCCATAAATTTGCGACCTTTTTTGTTGCGATGGGTGGAGTGATCTGGCTGATTGGAAGTCTAGGGGTTTTGATTACCCGATTTATTAAATATATTTCATTGGGTGGACGGACCTTTAAAAATGACCAAAAAACCAGACGGTTAATTCAAAACGATGCTAATGTGCAAACTTTATTAAGGGTTTATGTGCATCATTCAGGCTCGCAAATTCACAGTGAATACGCTGAATCTATTGCTCACATGTGTTTTGCCAATTCTTTAAGTCCGCAAAACTGGATGAATATCCACCCAAGTATTGAGCAACGTATTTATGAGTTGAACCCAGGTTTAGTGCAGGATTTACAGCTCGAAAATTTAAAAAAATTACGCAATCAGCCACTTTTTAGTTTGTTCCGGTCATTAGATGAAGTGAATGGTCAGATATATTCACCGTGGAGTTCACCACAACCCTTGCCATTACTGCGTTTATCGCCAATTAGCTTTGCTATTAATGATGCGATTAAACCTTTAAATCCAGAAATCCGAAATAATATACAGCGTCCTGAGCTGATCCAGCGGGCATTGCAAACAGCAACCGGTTCACGAGAAGTGATGGTATCCATTTTAATGATTCGACAGTACCGTGAATTTATTCCTGCAGATGCGGAAGTTAGCCGGGCAATTGTCGATTCATTGCTCAATTTAGATGGTCGGGTTCATATCTCTATTTTTTATGATGCGTGTAAAAATATTGGCGCAATGCCTGCCACTATTGCACGGCAGTTTTTAATGAAATTGGCGCGCATTATTCAGGAGGATGGTGAAATTGGTCTGCTGGATGCCTTGCTGCTTGAGTATGTGAAATTTGAATTGAATCTTCTTCCATTACATACGCCGACTTCACTGGAGGAAGTTAAGCCGCATATTGTGCGCCTGATTGATGCCTTGTTACATGTGCAGCAAATCAATAGCCTGAACCAGCTGGATGTACGTGAAAAGATTCTCAAGCGTGTACTTACTGCCAAAGAATTGGAGATGTATACCGAAATCTCGGATGAGCCCATTGATCTGGCAGAAATATTGAATGATATCGCAGGCTTACTACTGCGCGACCGTTTAAGTATTTTGGGTATTGCAGAGTTGTGCTTGTGGAATGATCGTATTATTACCCAGGATGAACTGGATGTTTTGCAATTACTCTACTGGCGTTTTGGTTTTGAAACGGATGAAATTGTTGAGCAAATGCAGAAAAAAAATAGTTTGATGATTGTATAAACAAGCTGCGATAAAATTATAGATGAGTGATGATTAAACTAATCTTTAATAAAAGATCAGCAAAAGGCAACTAATCTCGTTAGAATACCAAGCATTCAATGGGTGATGAAAAAAGATGATAGGGCATCAGCGTGACATACTGGCAACATTAGGAATCGATATCTGGGTTCCTAAGGATGCTGCATGTCAAAATATGCCGTCCTCATCCATTTGGCGTGATCAGGCTGCACCCGAATATCTGAGTGAAATTGTGGTGGCGAAAGCTCAGCCGCTCATCGTGCCGGAACTAAAGGCTGAACAGCTTAAAACGCTTGATCAAGCAGAGCCCTTACCAACGCCAACGCCGGTGGTCAAAGAAGTTCAAGCTGAAATTGTGCCTCAAGTTGTTGAGGAACGACCTGCGCTACACATTGCAGCTTTTCAATTGCAGGCTTTTGGTTTGCCACATTGTGTCATCGTGACTGATGCGACTGAACTGAGCGCTGAACAACAGCAACTATGGAATAATATTCAGCAAGCTCTTCAAGCGGAATACTATGAATTGCAGTGGCCATTTCCTTTAATCAATTTCCAGGATGGCCGCGGTGCAGAAAGTTATGTGCAAGGTTTTATAGATGCCATTAGTGCAGATAAAAATATTATTTTTTTAGGGCAATTTCCTTATTTTAATCATTCAAAAAGTATTCATTTGGCTGGCTTGCAAGAGATGCTGGATCAGCCTTTATTAAAAAAACGTTTATGGCGATTTATGCAAAGAACCAATCAGAACACGGATGTTACATGAAGAAGAAAGTTGTTGTTTTTAGCCAGTTAGATTCAGATGTGCTGCAACGTTTACAAGCTCAATATCAGGTGGAGATCATTAATCCAAAACTGGGTGATGTTAACCAGCAGATCAGAGTACAGGTTAAAGATGCAGATGCCATGATTGGTGCAGGGCGTCTACTCAATGAAAGCAATTTGGCGACTGCACAACAACTTAAAATTATTTCCAGTGTCAGCGTCGGTTATGACAACTATGACCTGGCTTATTTAAATCAGAAAAAAATCTGGTTATCCAATACGCCTCATGTGCTCACAGAAACCACTGCCGATTTAGCTTTTACCTTGCTGATGAGTGCTGCGCGTAAAGTTCCTTACTTGGATCAATGGACCAAGCAAGGACAATGGAAGCGTACTGCAGCTGAAGCCCAATTTGGCCGCGATATTTCTGCTAAAACCTTAGGTATTATTGGTCTGGGTAATATTGGTGCTGCTATCGCGCGTCGGGGCTTTTACGGCTTCAACATGAATATTCTTTATCATAATCGTCGTGAAAAGCTGGAATTGGCACAGCCTTTAAATGCTCGATATTGCGGTCTGGATGAACTGTTACAGCAGTCAGATTTTGTTGTGGTTGCTGTTGACTTAAATACAGAATCTAAAGCGCTGATTGGTCAGCATGAGTTCGATCAGATGCAGCCGCATGCGGTGTTTGTCAATATTGCACGTGGTTCTGTGGTCGATGAGCAAGCACTCATTGAGACCTTGAAAGCTGGTAAAATATTTGCTGCAGGTCTGGATGTTTATTTGAAAGAGCCTTTACAGGAATCTGAACTTTTTAATTTGGATAATGTGGTGACGATGCCGCATGTCGGTTCTGCAACTGCGGAAACACGTAAAAAAATGGCTGAACTGGCTTATCGTAATGTGGTCGATGCACTGGAAGGGCGAACCCCAGCTTATGTGGTGAATCCTTCATTTTCTTAAAATTTGATAACACTTCATTGCAAATCCCTCCAATTTTCAATGTTATAGTCTGATAAATTGAAAAAAAGCAGTTTGAGAATATAACATTGAAACGGTATTTATTGGCTTGCAGTATTGGTTTGGTCTCAATTGTGGGATCGACGCACAGTGCGAATCTGAATTCAATGCCCCAATTTAATGTTCCTGAAATTGGCAGTGGTGTCGGTTTAATAGACCAGCAAAAAGAAAAAATGATTGGCGAAAAAGTATTTCGTGAAGTTCATAAACAAATGCCTGTGCTGCAAAATCCATGGCTAGAAGATCAATTGGTCAGTGTATTTTCCCATATTTTAAGTCAAACCCAGCTTGGACAGCCTATAGGGCTGGTCATTATCAATGATCCTCAAATCAATGCTTTTGCCGTTCCTGGCGGGTTATTTGCCATTAATACAGGAATGGTGATTTCTGCTCGAAATATGGATGAAGTGGCGGGCGTCATGGCGCATGAAGTTGCACATATATCACAACGTCATTATAGCCGTTCGCAAGAAGCTTTTAAGGGGCAGGGCTTACTGACTTTGGCAGGGCTTTTGGTGGGAGCATTGGTGGCTTCGCAGGCCGATGGTGATGTGGGTACAGCCGTGATGTTGGGGTCGCAAGCTGCATTAATGGATAAGCAGTTGAATTACAGCCGTAACCAGGAGCGTGAGGCGGACCGGATTGGTATGCAATATATGTATACTGCAGGTTATAATCCGCAAAGTATGGCTGACTTTTTTGAAGTGATGGACCGATCAACCAGTAAGGTTAGCTTCTTGCCTGACTTTTGGTTAACTCATCCCTTAAGTACGGAACGGATGAGTGAAGCACGTTTAAGGGCGAACCAGTTTCCTAGAGTGAAATCAAGTTTGCATGATGAAGATTTTGAAATACTGAAATGGTACAGTCGGGTAATTTCCAATCAGGCCACTGAACAGCAATTACAGATTCTAGCCAATCGTAAAAATTTTGCAGGGCAGTTGGCTTTATCCGCTTTTTATCTCAAACAAGGCGACTATGTTTTAGCTCAGCAAGTTTTGGATCAGGCAAAGGCACAGCAGCGCTTAAATAATTTGTTGGTACTCATTCAAACTGATATTTATTTGGGGCAAAATAAAATCGATGAAGCCTATAAATCCCTTCAGTCTGCCGCACGAATTATGCCTGAAAATCGGGCTTTAGCATTTAAATTGACTGAAGTATTTATTCGTCAAAAACAGGTTACTCAAGCACAGAACTTGGTTCAGCGTTTTATCAATAAGAACCCTCGTGATATTCAGGCCTGGCGCTTAATGCAGCAAGTAGCAAATATCGATCAGCAGTCGCCATTTAGAACCGTTAATGTATTGCGTTATCGTGCGGAAGTGGAATATTGGTCCGGCTGGGAAGAAAATGCGATTAAGTCCTTATTGCATGCACAGCGCTTGGTCAAAAATAATGAGCTGTTATCTGCAAAACTTAAAATTCGCCTTAATGAAATGCAAAAAGAGCGGCAGCTAAAAATCTAATCGTAGATGATGATTTTGCAATGATAATAAAAAGGAGTTAAGCATGATAGAAGGTCAATGCTTATGTGGAATAGTCAAGTATCGTTATCATGGTGAAATTGAAAAAACCATCATATGTTACTGTAAAGACTGTCAAATGGCTCAAGGTTCAATTTTTGGCTGGAACAGTCCTTTGCAGAAATCCAAATTTGAAATTATGAGTGGGATTAAATTTCTAAAAGAATATTTTCATAGCCCAAATAAGGCACGGGTTTTTTGCCAGGAATGCGCTAGTCCCATTTATTCTTATCGGGTAGATTTGCCTGAAATTATTCGTTTGCGTTTGGGATCAGTTACTTCGGGTAAATTACCCGCACCTACAGAACAGGCTTATACCCAAAACAAGCCATCTTTTTTGCATATTGATAAATAAAATCTGCATCTAGAAACTTCAAGTCTATGATAATCTTGGGCTGGATTTATATTTCTAATGATGAACAGTATTGATTGAATTATGAAAAAAATATTATTTTGTTGTTTTTTAATGGGGTGTGCGACATCAAATATTGCCTGGGCAGATGTTGAACAATATGTAACATCGGTGGAGAAAATTTCTCAACAATATAAGCAGGACACCAGAAATTTTTTTAGTATCCTAGATGCTCAGCAAACCAGTTTTACTTCACAACAACACGTCCAATTCTGCGGAATCGTAGGTAATTATGTGGAACAGCTGTATCAAGCGGCAGATCGAAACCGGGATGCTTTGGATCGTAAATTTAGACAGATGACCAAGCAGGATGTGATTCATCAAGTGATGGCATCAAAAGAAATGCTGATTTTGAAAAAATATAATGTTCAGTGTGATCTGAAATAACAAGGGAATACGCCCGAACTGTCTTTGAATAAAGGCAGTTCAACGTTAAAGAAACAATGATATAGAAGTGGGGTTATGCAAGTTTCGCTTTAATTTTAGCTGAAACTTGTGCAGGATCGGCGCGCCCGGCTATGAGCGGACGCAGAGAATTCATCACCTTACCCATATCTTTCATGCTAGTAGCTTCTTGAGCAGAAATAGTCTGCGCAATGATAGAATCAAGCTCTTCCTCAGTCATAGCTGCTGGTAGAAATTGAGACAAAATCTCAAGTTCGGCTTGTTCCTTACTAGCTAAGTCTTGTCGATTAGCGCCTTCAAAGGCTTTAATCGAATCTTTACGTTGTTTGATTTGCTTTTCAATGACCGCAAGAACCTGAACATCGTCAAGCTCTTTGCGCTCATCGATTTCGATTTGCTTAATTGCCGCCTGAAGACCACGTATTACCGTTAACGTCGACATTTCTTTGGCACGCATAGTTGCTTTCAAAACGTCGGTTATTTGGTTTTTTAAAGTAGTCATTTATCTTGTCCAGGCAGTCAATCACAAATTAATCTTAGTAAAGGCGAGTAGTACGTACAGATTCACGCGCCAATTTCTTTTGGTAGCGTTTAACTGCAGCAGCTTTTTTACGTTTACGTTCTTGAGTTGGTTTTTCGTAGAATTCGCGTTTACGAACGTCCGCTAAAACACCAGCTTTTTCGCATGAACGTTTGAAACGACGGATAGCTACGTCTACTGGTTCGCCTTCTTTCAATTTAACTTGTGGCATGAAGAATCCTCATAAGTTATGGATAAGATCTAGGCACGATTGCCTTAGATCACAAGTGAAGGACAGTATTTTACTCATTTACATCTCATATCACAAGTCTATAATAGCTTTAGCAATATTTAGATACGGGTAAAAGGCAGTTTAATGATCGTTCTTGGCTTAGAAACTTCTTGTGATGAAACTGGGTTAGCACTCTATGACAGTGAAGTCGGCTTGATAGGACAGGTATTATATAGTCAGATTAAACTGCATGCAGAATATGGTGGTGTTGTTCCGGAACTGGCTTCACGCGACCATGTAAGAAAATTAATTCCTTTAATTAATCAGTTGCTTGAACAAAGTAATATCAAAAAATCAGATATTGATGCCATTGCATATACCCGTGGTCCAGGCTTGATGGGCGCATTAATGACAGGTGCATTATTCGGTCGTACTTTGGCATTTGCATTAAATAAACCGGCAATTGGTGTGCATCATATGGAAGGTCATATGCTTGCGCCCTTATTATCAGCAACACCACCAGAGTTTCCGTTTGTCGCTTTATTGGTCTCTGGCGGCCATACCCAGCTCATGGCAGCGCACGGTATTGGTCAATATGAATTGCTTGGCGAATCGATTGATGATGCAGCGGGTGAGGCTTTTGATAAAGTCGCGAAAATGATGGGTTTGGCTTATCCGGGCGGGCCAAATATTTCTAAATTGGCGATGCAAGGTAGCGCAACAGCCTTTGATTTCCCACGTCCGATGCTGCATCAAGGTTTAGACTTTTCTTTCAGTGGTTTAAAAACTGCGGTTTCAATTCAATTGAAAAAAGTTGAAGGTCAAAACCGTGAAGCTGATATTGCGGCATCCTTCCAAGAAGCCTTGGTGGATACCTTGGTGAAAAAGTCCGTTAAAGCGCTGAAACAAACTGGTTTGAAACGTTTGGTGATTGCAGGTGGGGTGAGTGCCAATAAACGATTACGTGAACGCTTGGAAGCGGATTTAGCCAAAATTCAAGCTCAGGTATATTATGCAGAACCAGCTTTATGTACCGATAATGGCGCAATGATTGCATTTGCAGGTTATCAACGTTTAAAAGCAGGGCAGTATGAAGGCTTGTCGGTAACCACGACTCCGCGTTGGCCGATGACTGAATTGACCAATCCTTCAGAAGCATAAGTTTTAAGAATTTTAAAAGAGGCGAAATGCCTCTTTTTTTATTTCAGTTAGAACTGATTTTGCAAAAAATAATTACTCATCTCCATACTTATCTGTCTAGAAATCACGTTCAGGATAAGTTTTATTCAATTCTGGAAAAATCTTTTAAATTAGGTCATGGAAATTAATTATTTCATGACCATAAATATAGGCCAATTCGGATGGATCATAAAAATTTCAGAAGTTTTCAAGAAGCTGGACAAGCTGTGTTGCAGTATCTCTACCAACGCTTCGGATTTAATTTATGGATGATTACCCGGGTAGAAGCCAAAGACTGGATTGTGCTCCAGAGTGAGGATCACGGCTATGATGTAAAGCCTGGACAGGTATTTCAGTGGGCTGATTCTTTTTGTTCTCATATGGTTGCCGGTAAGGGGCCTAAAATTGCACCTCGTTCTGAAGACATACCTTTATATGCTACTGCGCCGATTAACCAACAAGTCAGTATTAAATCCTATATTGGGCAACCTCTGTTTCATGAAGATGGAAGTCTGTTTGGTACGCTGTGTGCCATTGATCCGCAAACAAAATCAGAAGCTATTATTCAGGAGGTCGAATTAATTGAATTATTCGGTAACTTGTTAAGTAATATTCTGCAAGCTGAATTGCGTCAAAATGAACAAATCCGTCAGTGTGAGCGCTTAGAAGCGGAAGCTTTAAGAGATGGATTAACTGGACTCTACAACCGTCGAGCTTGGGAGCAGTTGGTAAATGCAGAAGAAGAGCGTTGTAAACGTTATGGGCATCCCACTGCAGTTTTTTTTATTGACCTGAATAATCTAAAAAAAGTGAATGACAGCTTAGGACATAATAAAGGGGATGACCTTATTCAACAGGCTGCCCATGTATTACGTGATACCGCACGCAGCAACGATATTGTGGCGCGCTTTGGGGGTGATGAGTTTGTTATTTTAAGTGTAGAAAATGATGAGATAGGCGCGAAGCTACTTTTAAATCGCATTAAAGAGGCTTTGACACAAGCAAACATCTGCGCAGCGATTGGAGTTGCCATGCGTCATCCTACACATGGATTATTCAAAGCAGTTATAGATGCGGATCAAAAAATGTTTGAGCATAAACGTCAAATAAAGTCTAAAGATCAGAAAATCTAAATAAACATTACTTTTGACTATTTATTTTCGATCAAAACTTAAATTGGTCTCTTACTTTAAGATTCTCGTTATCTATTTTTACATCACCCCATTTTTTAAACATTGGGTGGTGATAACTTTAGTATTGTCTGCAAATTCTCAATAAACCTTTCTGCCATGTATAAGCAATACAAACCCCCTAATGAGTTGTAACGAGAGCAAACTTATACAGCAGGAAAATTCATGAAATATTGTATGGTGAAAAGTGATTTTCCATAATAAAAAAGAGCAATTTCCAAATTTGAAATTGCTCTTTAAGTATCAGCTATTATTGATAATTCTATAACAGTGTTGAATTAATCTTGACGGATTAACTCGTTGAATTGTTCTTTAAGCTCAATGTATTTTGGATTTAATTTTGCCTGATCGCTTTTATCTTTAAAAATTTTCGCAACAGCAGCTTTCACCTGATCTTCAGTGTTACGTGGCTGTTTCTCAGCTATAACCGCATCATTAGGTTCTACTTTAACTATAGAGCTAACGCCTTTATTTTTTCGGCCAGTTTTATGGGTGCCTTTTTTATGATGTGCATAACGACGTGCACGGGTATAGCCCATCAGCAAAAATTTTCTTGCCATGTCTGCGCCGACAAAATCATTTTTTTCTAAATAATCTAAAAATAATGCAAAAATCTTCGCGCTACTTTCAGTAGCTTGTGCCTCATCTTCAAATTGCCAAAATGGTGAAATTTCAGATGTATAGGGTTGAACCAATAAAACACCATCTTCACCACGACCAATGCGATACAACTCTGGACGCTTTCTAAAATTAACCTTTTCAAAGTCGAGTGAAAAGTCAAAGCTGCGTGAAAATGGTTTGGCGTCTGGCTTAGGCGTTAATGAATCTTGTTCGTTATCGGTCATGGGGAGATTCCTTAAAATGTGTGAGTCTGCTGAATAATAAACAATATTCGTGACTCTCAAGAAGTTTTACAGAGTTTGAAGCATTTTGATGGACTTTGATATGTCAAAATCGAAATGGATACAACAACAGTTGTTTATATGGTCCAAATAAAATGATTCAAAGCTTTTTTAGAGCAAAGTCTGCAAGTCAATAATCCAGAATTTTTACAAAGTTTAGCGATCAAAATAAAGATCTGAAGCCAGCTTGATGTGAAGTTTGGATCTTTATTTCGGTATTTAAAAAAGGGGTGAAAATGGCTAAATGATAAAAAATTAGGACAATGCTAATTTTTGCCAAACCATCCAAGATTTAGAAAAATGCTACGCAGCACCTACCGAATATTGTTTACTTGGCTGACATCAAAATAAAGTTTTAGTACCTTTTGGACTTGTCCATTTTTTGATTTGTCTGTATCTGGATTTTTCACTTTCATTATTTATTTTTAATTCCATGAAGATGGTAAAAATTACTATTCACGATTTTTTCGCCGAGACCCTCAAAATCATTTTGTTAAAATTTTGTTTTTAAAGTTACAAATCATATAAATATTATTCTAAACAATTCTTTTTCGAAAAAAATTCAAAGCTTGATTAGACGAGGGTTAAGTCTAGGGTGTGTCCTCATTTGATGTACATATTTCATTCTTCTCATCTATTCAATTAAAATATCTTATATCTCCCTTCTAAAATTAAATTTTCCAACATGTCACGC
>NZ_JBRATK010000006.1:0-150450 GCF_052712855.1 Acinetobacter sp. F16 | reverse complement strand
TCATGATGCAACTTTGACTTTGGTCGGTCGGATGCAGAATGCTAGCTCATCTTGCTCCCTTCCAGTATTTTAATCTCTGTTGCACTTCATATGAGAATCTAAGATTGTATAAAAGATTATTCATTTCATTTTTGAAGATCATGCCTAAAACCTTTGTCCTTGCTCCAGATTCTTTCAAAGAAAGCATAACTGCTGAACAGGCTTGTCAGGCGATGCAACGTGGCATCCAGAAAGTATTTGCAGATGCGCATTTTATTCAGGTGCCCATGGCAGATGGTGGTGAGGGCACAGTCGACGCCTTGGTTTCTTGCTTAAATGGACAGATGATTGATTGTGAAGTCACAGGACCTTTAACCACTCAAAAAGTAAAAACCTATTTTGGCTTAATTGAAGATGGTCATACCGCCGTGATTGAAATGGCAAAAGCCAATGGCATTCATTTGCTCGAACCTTCCCAGCGAAATCCCTTACTGACTACAACTTTCGGTACAGGAGAGATGATTAAAGCGGCACTGGATTTAGGCGTATCTAAAATCATTATGGGTTTGGGCGGAAGTATCACCAATGATGCAGGTGCAGGAATGGCACAGGCATTGGGAGCAAAATTTTTAGATGTACACAATACCGAAGTTGCAATAGGTGGTGGGCAACTTGATCAAATTCAAAGGATTGATATTTCAGGTTTGGATGCACGTTTAAAGCAGGTTGAAATCACGATTGCCAGTGATGTGAATAATCCTTTGACTGGAATCAATGGGGCTTCACATGTATTTGGACCACAAAAAGGTGCAACGCCTGAAATGGTGCAACAGCTTGATCAGAACCTTGTGCATTTTGCAGAACTGGTTTCCAAACAATTAAAGATTGATGTTAAAGACATTGCGGGTGCAGGCGCGGCTGGTGGCTTGGGTTTTGGCTTGATGGTATTTGCAGGTGCAAGTATTCGTTCAGGTGTAGAGCTTGTCATTGAACAGACCCAATTAGCAGAGAAAATTGCCCAAGCCGATTATGTATTTACTGGTGAAGGCGGTATCGACTTTCAAACCAAATTTGGTAAAACTCCTTATGGTGTAGCACAAGTGGCAAAGCGATTGAATAAACCTGTGATTGCCTGTGCAGGCTATATTGGGGAAGGGGTAGAAGAGCTTTATGATGCAGGATTTACCGCAATTTTTGGCATTGTTGATGGGGCGTGTGATTTGCCAACGGCATTAGAAAATGGGGAAAAGAATCTGGAAAGAACTTGTGAGGCTATTGCTCGGATATTAGCCCTAAATTCATAACAATCACGACTAGATTACTCTAGGTAAACTTAAATGTTTTTGCGTAGGTAATGCCTTACTTTTCAAGGATGAAAAGTAACAAAAATCCTATGTTGAACTGATTAAACATCCCTGTTTCACAGTTCAACAGGCGACATCCATGTCACCTTTCTGGATGACAAATATATGGGATTAGATTCAATTTTTAAGCAGACCAATCTCAGATGTATGGTCAGCTCTGCTAAACTATCTCTATCCCCAAGTAGATTAGAGATTATGAGTTTAGCCACCCTGATTGATGAATTAAACCCTCAACAAAAGCAAGCCGCAACCACCGAATCTAAGCACAGTTTGGTACTTGCAGGCGCAGGCTGTGGCAAGACCAAAACCATCGTGGCGCGTGCAGCTTATCTGATTGATCAAGGTGTGCCTGCCAATCAAATCCAGATTCTGACCTTTACCCGACGTTCAGCCAGTGAAATTGTCGCACGTGTGGAACTTGCTTTAGGTGAACAAGCCAAAGGTCTTCGAGCATCGACTTTTCATACCTTCTGTATGTACTTGCTGCGCCGTATTCCCAAAGCATTTGGCTTGGAACAATTCTCAATTATCGACCGTGATGATCAGTTGATGATGTTCCGCCTGATTCGGGGCAAAGATGACAAGAAAAATCCCAATGCCCTGCCAAAGCCGAAAGAGTTATGTGATCTCTATTCTTTTGCTCGGAATACGCGGCAAAAATTAAGTCTGGCTCTAGAAAAGCAAATGCCAGAATTTCTGGAATATAAAGATCAGATCGCTGAAATCATGAAAGAGTACGAAGCCCGAAAACAGGCACGTAGCTTTCTGGATTATGACGATATTTTGGCGGTTGTTGCTTCAGCACTGGCACAATCGGGAGGTTTAGTGGATTACGTTTCATCCATTTGTCAGCATATGCTGGTGGATGAAATGCAGGATACCAATCCCTTGCAATGGGCATTGCTTGAACCGCTGAAAGATAAAACCAATCTGTTCTGTGTAGGTGATGATGCGCAGTCCATTTACGGTTTCCGTGGTGCTGACTTTGAAAATATCCACCATTTTAAAGAGCGTGTGCCCAATGCACAGATTTTTAAACTGGAAAAAAATTATCGTTCTACACAAGAAATTCTGGATTTATCCAACTGGTTGCTCGATCAAAGCCCAATTCAATATGACAAGCATTTAGAGGCTTATCGTGGTGAAGGCGTCAAACCGCGCATGCATATTTTCCCGAATGAATTTGATGAAGCCAAATGGATTGCAATAGACATTAAAGAGCGGCATTTACTGGAAGGTTCGGCATGGCATGAACATATGGTCTTGGTGCGTTCAAGTTTTGCTGCGCGGCATATTGAAGCAGCATTTATTCAGGCCAACGTGCCTTATCGCTTTATTGGCGGCATGAAATTGCTTGAAACTGCACATGTAAAGGACTTGCTCAGTCTGCTGCGTGTGATTGCCAATCCATTGGATGATATTGCCTGGATGCGCTTCCTGACGCTATGGAATGGTGTAGGTGATGTCGGGGCTAGTAAACTGGCTCAACAGTTATTACTTGAGCCTGAGACCGACCGCATTTTTGAAAAGTTGGAAAAATTTGGCCGTATTCCAGACAATACTTTGCTGATCATGAAACAAATGCTGGTGTTGAAAGATCATGTGCAGGCTTGTGTATCGCTCGGTATTGAAGCGCTAAAAGATCAGCTGGAAGAAAATTATGCCAAGAAGGACTGGGCGAAACGCTTGGGTGATTTTGATCTGGTCAAACAATTGGCTGCCAAGCATGATCAACTGAGTGAGTTTCTGGAAGAATACGTGCTCGATCCGGTGTCGATCAGTGAAATTGAACGACAGTCGCAGGATGATGTGGTTACCCTGATCACCATCCATTCTGCCAAAGGCACGGAACAGAAAGTCTGTTATGTAGCGAATGTTTCGGCAGGGCAATATCCACATGCACGTGCGCAGGGTAATTTCGATGAAGTCGAAGAAGAACGCCGTGTATTGTATGTGGCATTAACCCGTGCCAAAAATGAATTGATTTTGACCAAGCAGAATCTGAATTTATGGGCACGCGATCAGGTCGATGATCAGGGCCGCAAGATTGAAAGTTATTTTCTCAATGAATTAACCCGTAATTTGTGCACTACCGAAACCCATTACAAGCAACGCCAGCAAACTGTGAAAAGTGCTTTAATAGAACGACAGTCGATTAATTTAGATTTTGGCATTGATCTCGATTAAACTATAGCAATTGCGTTATTTTGTTTTTTATTGCGAAGTTCAAAAAGTCGAGTAGGCGAGTGCTTTTTGATGATTTTGCCTATTTTAAGGTTGTAAGATGAAAATTTTAGTTCGTAGTTTAGAACGTACAGTAACAGAAGCTGAATTATTGAAGCTATTTCAAGACTTTGGCACAGTTGATTCATGCAAGTTAGTGCTGGATGCGACTACAGGTAAATCGAAAGGTTTTGCCTTTGTTGAAATGCCCCATGGTCGTGAAGCAGTGAAAGCGATTAAAGGTTTAAATACGCTGCGTTTGCATGGACATGGTATTCGTGTAAAACAGGCTGAAGATAAGCCTGAAGAGACCAGTAAAACTGAAAACAAATAATTAAAGGAGCGAAAGCTCCTTTTTTTAGGTAAAAATGAAACGAAAGTTTTCAGGTCCTGTCTATGATTGCCTTCAATAGAATGTGTATTTCTCAGGGTAATTAGGATTTTAGAAGTACAATCCAGAACAGGACTGAAGTTGCTGCAAACTGTAAAATTTATTTAATTGACATAGATCATGCATAATTTTTATTGTGAATTGAGCAAAATAAAGTTTAATCTTAAGTCTGTAACAAACGCCAAAATTTAGGAATATCGCTATGTCCCGTGTTGCTCGTTTCCATGCTGACCGTACCAATCAGAAACTGTATTTTGCACGTCTTTCATGTCAACAAGCTGAGCAAACTGACAATATTCAACAGGCACAGGCATATCGTGAAGCTGCCGTATTCCATTTGCATGGAGCAGTGCTGGCATTTTTACAGGAACTGGTTCGTTACTATCGTTTAAATGACTTTATGCCGACACTCAAGTCGATTGAAGACAATATGGCGGAAAAGGGACAAGTATCTCCTGAAGTCACCGTAATGCAGCAATTATCAAAGCAGGGTTTTATTGCCGAGTTGAAGCGTGCTTATCGCATGTGCCAATATGCACCGGAGCCAAGTGCGCCTGAACCAGAACATGAAACATCATCCAACCTGATTATTAAAGTGACCCAAACACCTCAAGCATGGTTGCCGGATACAAAAATTTTGCGTGAATGGCATCGTGATTTAACCCAGTTGATTGATGGCTTTCGTAACGAGATGGTTGAGTTTTAATCTTTTTTCGGCTCTTGAAGTTTTTGCTATTGGCCTTATATAAATAGTCTACGTAATGCAAAGTGCAACTGCCTTTGCCACCATGTTGAACATGGAGGAACTATGTCTATAGAACAATTGAAAGAATTATTTGGTAATCAAGAAGCTATTTTAGAATTGGTTCAACTTGAAGGTGGTGAGTTGGCATTGCGAAATGCAGGCTCTCAAAAAGAACCCTTGGTTAAAATTCAGTTTAATGATGAAGTGAAGTCATTACTGGGTGATCAAATGCCTGAGATTGCACAACATATGGTGCAAGCTGCTTTGTTTGCCATGATGGAAAAACAGGTCAATGAATGGCAGGCAGAGATTGTAGATGATCAACCTAAGTATTTGAGCTGATCTCATTTAGATAAAAAACGCACTCATGAGTGCGTTTTTTTACCAGACTAGATTAATGTGTAGGATCTTGTTGATGAGCAATCTGGATTTGATTGAGAATATGATTGGTCATATTTTTCGCCATTTCCTCTTTGGCAAAATAGACTTCGCCAATACCATCACGACGGATCACTTCAGCCTCTGCCTTACTTTCTGCACAGACTAAAACCTGAATTTGCGGATTCAGGGTTTTGGCAATATCCACAATTTTATGAATATCTAAAATATCCATGGGTGACAGAACTAAAAGCCGTGCATGTTGAATGTGCGCTTGAATCAGTACACCTGCTTCGGTGGCATGACCCGAAACTGCAGCAATGCCTTTTTGTCGTAAGCTTTCTACAATTTCACGGTTTTCTTCTGCAATCACCACTTTAATATCTTGTGCCATTAATTCTTTGGTAATGCGACGGCCGACTTCACCATGACCGACAATCACCACCTGATCACGTAAATATTCTTGAGAGACTTCATCGGGCAGCATAGAAAGCGGGTCACCACTACGTTCCAGTAAACGCGCCAAATCCGAGCGTTCACGAATCCATTTTTGTACCGGTTCTATAGCAGAGAACACAAATGAATTCATTGTAATTGAAATAAGCGCACCTGCCAGAATCAGGTTTTGGCCTTCTATAGAAAGTAAATTGAGCGAGAGACCCAAGGTTGCCAGAATAAAAGAGAATTCACCAATTTGTGCAAGGCTTGCACCCACGGTTAAGGCGGTATTAATCGGATAGCGGAAGAATAAAACCAAAGCCATCGCTGCAATGGTCTTACCAATCATGATGATGCCAACCACAGCAAGTACATGCAGGGGTTGTTCAATCAAGATGCGAGGATCAAACAGCATGCCGACAGAAACAAAGAATAAAATCGAGAAAATTTCACGTAGCGGTAAGGTTTCTTCTTCTGCACGGTGACTGAAGTCAGATTCTTTGACCACCATCCCGGCGAAGAATGCACCGAGTGCCATGGATACGCCAAAAACTTTATAAGCACCAAAGGCAATTGAAACCGCAGCGGCAACCACGGTTAAAGTAAACAGTTCACGCGAACCCAAGCGTGCGACCAGTTGCATGATCCAGGGAACCAGGCGTTTACCAATAATCAACATAAAGGCAATAAAACCAGCCACTTTAAGCAGAGTTACGCCTAAAGTGAGCCATATGTTTGCATCGGGATTGGAGCCTGCAACAGGTGTACCGCCAAGTAACACTGCCATGGCAGGAAGTAACACCAAGACCAGAACCATGACCAGGTCTTCAACCAATAGCCAGCCTACGGCAATTTTTCCATTTACAGAATTGAGCAAACCGCGGTCGCTTAAGGCTTTAAGTAAAACCACCGTGCTTGCACAAGAAAGACTCAAACCGAACACCAGTGCAGAGCCAAAACTCCAGCCCCAGATCATGGAAACGCCTATTCCCAATAAGGTGGCTACGGCAATTTGTAAAACAGCACCTGGTAAAGCGATTCGACGTACTTGCATCAAATCATTGAGGGAAAAGTGCATCCCGACACCGAACATGAGGAACATGACCCCAAGTTCAGCCAGCTGGTTTGCAAGTTGAATATCTCCGACTACACCAGGGGTGTTCGGGCTAATCAGGATGCCGGCAATGAGATAGCCGATCAGAGGGGGGAGGCGTATACGAGCTGCAATATAGCCAAAAACAAGCGCCAGTCCAAAGCCAACGGCTAATAATATAATGAGATCTACGTCATGAGGCACTAAAAACTCCTTAAGCCTAAGTTAAGGGTAAGATACAAAAGCACAAACGGTGCCAAAAAAGTAGCTAAAGTGTATCAAGCCGGATAAAAAAAATGCAAAAAAAAACGACCCAGAAGGTCGCTTTTTTGAAGAAGCTAAAATTATTTAATTTTAGCTTCTTTGAAAATCACGTGTTGACGGATTTTTGGATCAAATTTTTTGATTTCCATTTTTTCCGGCATAGTACGTTTGTTCTTAGTGGTGGTATAGAAATAACCAGTACCAGCTGAAGAAACTAGACGAATTTTATCACGCATGGTTCGAACTCCTTAGATCTTTTGACCTTGAGCACGTAGGTCAGTAACAACCTTCTCGATACCCAATTTGTCGATAATACGCATACCTTTAGTGGTTAAACGAAGACGTACAAAACGTTTTTCGCTTTCTAACCAGAAACGGTGGTGATGCAGGTTCGGCTCGAACCGGCGTTTGGTTTTGTTATTGGCGTGCGAGACGTTGTTGCCAACGACTGGACGCTTGCCGGTAACTTGGCAAACCTTAGACATGGTGAACTCCATTGCTAGACAGCACCGATTGTGCGGCTAGTCATTAAAAGTAAACGGATGAAATCATTCAAGGGGCGTTTTATATCAAAAATACGCTTAAAAGACAAGCGAATTTAATAAAAACCCGGCATGAACACGTGCAATAGCTCATGCCTTGATCAGTTAGCGAAGAAGGGTCTTCGAAATCAATTTATGAATCGGCTTGTTAAATGGTGGGAGAATGAATTTTAAGCTATACAGCTTAGGATTCGACATCACCGACCGTTCATGAGACAAACTGAAGAAACCTTCTGGACCATGATACTTGCCCATGCCTGAAGCACCTACGCCACCAAATGGTAAATCGTCTTGTGCAACATGGGTCAATACCGTGTTTTGCCCGAAATGCCCTGAATGCGTATGCTGTGCGACATAGTCGGCACGCGCCTGATCAAAGTCGAAATAGTATAAAGCAAGTGGACGCGGACGGCTATTAATAAAGTCAATAACATCGTCAATTTGATCATATTCCATGATTGGCAGGATCGGGCCGAAGATTTCTTCTTTCATAATCCGCATTTCAGTGGTTACGCCGGTCAATAAAGTTGGCGCAATTTTTCGAACTGCAGTTAAGTCTTCATGTTTAGGATTGATTTCGATCATTTTGGCACCCTGATTACGGGCATCTTCCAAATAACCTTGCAGACGATTGTACTGTTTGTCATTAATAATCGAGGTGTAATCCTGATTGTATGCAATATCTGCATACATATCTTCCACACATGCCCTAAAGTGCTCGATGAATTCAGCTGTTTTTCCTTTAGGCAGGAACATATAGTCCGGTGCCACGCAGGTCTGACCTGCATTCCATAGCTTACCTGCAGCAAGCCGCTGCGCCACATCTTTTAAGTCAATGGATGGATGCACCAGAACAGGGGACTTTCCGCCCAATTCTAAGATGACAGGCACCAGGTTTTCTGAGGCCGCTGCCATCACAGTTTTACCAATTTCGGTAGAACCAGTGAAAATAATTTTATCAAAAGCTAAATGGCTAAACGCATCAGAAACAGGACCGCCGCCATTAATCACCGCAACTAGTTCGGTCGAAAAGGCTTCACCCAAGGCTTTTTCAAGCGCACGACCAAAATTGCTCGATGCACTGGAAATTTTGATCATGGCATTGTTGCCGGCAGCAATTGCACAAATCAGTGGACCTACCGACAATAATAAAGGATAGTTCCAAGGGGCAATAATTCCGACCACACCTAACGGCTGGTATTGAACCCAGGCTTTTGCCGGTTGATGAATAATTCCGACATGGCGTTTCGAAGGTTTCATCCATTGGGTCAAATGCTTGCTATAATATTTAATCTGTTCAAGACAGGTGAGCAGTTCACCAATTTTGGTTTCGCCAATAGAACGGTTACCATAGTCTTGATTAATTGCTTCGGCAAATTGATCTTGATATTTAACTAAGATACGCTTTAAACGTGCTAAACGATCAATACGTTCCTTTGCGCTTGGTAAAGGGTGGCGTTGATAGGCATGTTTTTGCTGTTCCAGCACAGTATGTAAGTGCGGAATATCGAAAGAATGTGGTGTCATTGAAGTTGTTTTTATAGGACTATTCATGACCTGCTACCCTTAAATAAAAGCGATTAATTTAATTTTTAGAGTAAAAGCTCTAAATAGTCAAGTTACTTTATGTGTTAGCTAGCTAACCTATTGAATGAATGGTTACTTTAGGATGTCTCACTCCAAAACGGTGAAAACCAAAGAACGTATTTTACAGCTCAGCTTACAGTTATTTAATGAGCGCGGTGAACGTTCAGTTACAACGAATCATATTGCAGCTGAACTGAGTATGAGCCCGGGTAATTTGTATTACCACTTTCGTAATAAAAACGAAATTATCAAGGAATTGATGGAGCAATATCAAAAAGAAACTTTGGAAATGCTTGCATTGCCAGATGATCGCCTGCTCGATGCCAATGATAAGATTCGTTATTTTCAGGTACTGAGCAGTCAGCTTTGGGCTTATCGCTTTTTGCATCGTGATGTTTATCATTTGGTTGAAAATAATGATGATTTTCGCAAAATGTATCCGCGTTTTGCCGGTCAGGTGATGCAGCAGGGGCAGAAAATTTATAAAGCCTTTGTCAATGCCGGGTTGATGCAAATGACGGACTCGGAAATTGAGGCCCTGATTATCAACTTGTGGATTGTTTTGACCAACTGGACCAACTTCTTATATATGTCGGGTCATATTACCGACTCAAATACTTTAGAAGAGAAGTGGGTCTGGCAGGCATTGCGACAAATGGTGTTCCTGGAAGGGGCGTATTTGCGTGGTGAAAGCCGTCAAACTTATGAACATTTGCTTGAAACCTTGGGGCCTTCAGAACTATTTGAGAGTCTATCTTCAAGTAAAAATCATGATGCGACATAGCCTATTTAGAAAGCCTTAAAAAAGCGTTAGAATGCTCGGCTTGTTTTTCAATTTAACTGATTAGTGATATAAACCAACATGAATATGACCACTGCTAACACAGCACGTTTACTGATTACTTGCGAGGATAAACCAGGAATCGTGCAAGCTGTATCGAGCTTTTTGTATCATCAGGGAGCAAATATTACCGCACTTGATCAATACGCGACTGAAGCTCAGGGCGGGCGTTATTTCATGCGTGTTGAGTTTGAACTGGATAACTTGCAAAGCCGTAAAGAAAGTTTGACCCAAACTTTTGCGAGCAATGTGGCAGAGCGCTATAACATGCATTGGCGTTTGGCCCTTGTTAGCGACATCAAAAAAGTTGGCATTTTGGTTTCTAAAGTCGATCATGCCTTGCTTGAGTTGTTGTGGCGTCATGCACGTGGTGGTTTGCCATGCGAAATCACAACCGTGGTGTCTAACCATGAAGATTTGCGCGAATCAGTTGAAAACTTCGGTATTCCTTTTGTTGTGGTTCCGGTCAATAAAGACAACAAGGCAGAAGCCTACGCAAAAATTGATGAAATCATGCAAGGGAATGATTTACTGATTCTTGCACGTTATATGCAAATTCTAAGCGAAGAATTTGTGTCTAAATGGACCATGAAAGTGATTAATATTCACCATTCATTCCTGCCTGCCTTTGTGGGTGCAAACCCTTATAAGCAAGCGTATGAAAAAGGGGTGAAGCTGATTGGTGCAACCGCGCATTATGTGACTGCTGATCTGGATCAGGGGCCGATTATCGAGCAAGATGTAGAACGGGTAAATCATGATTTTACCGTCGATCAGTTGCGTGAACTTGGACAAGACGTCGAACGAAATGTGCTGGCGCGTGCAGTGAAATGGCATCTTGAAGATCGTATTATTGTGGATGGCAACAAGACAGTTGTTTTTCAATAATAATTGTTAGAATGATCCATTCAAAAGGCGTGCTTTAGGCATGCCTTTTTCGTTTTTGATTCAAAAAACTCATCAAAACTCCTGAATTAATAGTTGCAAATGAAAACACTTCTCATTTATTATTACGGTGCTTTAAATGTACTAACCGATGAGCTTGATTGCTTAAATCTGTATTGATCTACAATCGCTTTAATTAGGTAACCGATTTTAATGAGTCAATCTCCCGCTCTAAATATGCAAACTCCCAACCCGATGAAAAAGAAAATTATCACAGCGCTGATCGCCGTTGTGGTCGGTCACATGGGCGTGTTGTGGGCGGTGGGACAAATGAAGACTCCTGAACTCAAACCCGTTGAAAAAGAGCCTTTAAAAGTTCGTTTTGTTAAAATTCAAGAACCGCCAAAGCCTTTACCACCGAAGCCGAAAGCTGAACCGAAAAAAGAAAAGCCCAAGCCTAAGGAAGTGAAAGAAGTTAAAATTGTAGAAAAACAACTTCCACCACCTCCGAAAAAGGTAGAGAAGGTTCAACAAGTTAAAAAAGTAGAAGCACCAAAACCAGTGGTGAAGCCGGTTGAAGCACCACCTAAACCCACTGTCACGACAACGATTTCTGAAACTAGAGTGGTTAAACCTGTACCGGTCGCGAGACCTGCGCCGGTTGCGCCACCAGCACCTGTTACTCCACCGGCACCCGCTGCTCCGCCATCTCCAAAAAGTGTATCGATTGGTGGCTCGGGCGTGCAATGGAGTCGTTCGCCAAAACCTTCTTATAACAATAGCGATTTAGAAGGCCAAACCCGTACTGTGGTGATACATATTGAAGCGAATGAAAAAGGGGTGATTACCTCAGCGCGTATTTCGCGTTCGAGTGGTGTGCCTGCTTTAGATGACAAGATTTTACGCTCAGTGCGTAGTTCCAAATTCAAACCGTACAAAGAAAATGGCGTGGCTTATCCAATTAGTGCTGACCAACCATTTGAATTGACATTGAATCCACACGGCTAACATTTTTTAGGAGTTCGAGTATGAACTTTTCAGTTTATTGGCAACACGCCGATGCAGTGAGTAAGACACTGTATTTCGTGTTATTGGCAATGTCGATTACGACATGGACCATCTTCGTTTTACGTTTAATGGGGACTCGCCAACTGAAGCAACAAGCTTATGCTCAACTTTCTCAAGCTTTAAGCAAGTTAAAGGCAAAATTTTCACCTTTAAATTTCGAGCAACGCAAAGCAGTGGCAGAACAAGCTCTATTGCGTCAAATTTCTGCTGAAAAAGCCAATGCTGAAAAAGGTGTTGCAGTTTTAGGTACGATTGCTTCACTTGCACCGTTTGTGGGTTTGTTCGGTACAGTTTGGGGTATTTTCCATGCCTTGGTTGCAGTAGGCAAGAGCGGTCAAGCCGGTTTGGCACAAGTGGCAACTCCTGTGGGGGAAGCCTTGATTATGACCGGTTTAGGTTTGGCGGTGGCTATTCCTGCGGTACTGGCTTATAACATTTGTACCCGTGTTAATCGTGGTTTGGCGCATGAGCTACAAGACCAGGCGCACAGTTTGTTGATTGATACCATGTTGCAACAAGACAGCTCGGCTCAAGCAGCCGAAGCTAAAGCAACATCGAATAATTTGGTTGGAGGTCAAGCTTAATGGGCTTTCAATTGGGCGAAGACAACGATGTAGGCATGAATGAGATGAATCTCATTCCGCTGATCGATATTATGTTGGTATTGATGATCATCTTTTTGGTGACAGCAACCGTTGCTAACCCATCAATTCCATTAACCTTACCAAAAACCACGGCAGATATTATTGATTTGCCACCTGAAAGTGTGACCATCAGTATTAATGCGGATGGAGATGTTGCCTGGAATGGCGATGTGCTCACTCTTGATGAGCTACAGACAAAATTCAAACAAGCGGGTCAGGAACAGCGTCAGCCGACCATTGTTCTGAAAGCCGATAAAGAATCACGTTATGACACTGTTGCACAAGTGATGTCACGTGCGAGCGAAGCCGGGCTCAGCGACATTGCTTTTGCCAGTGATAACTAATCAAAAATATAAAAAAAGCGACCGAGACGGTCGCTTTTTTATGTCTGAAATTCGCTGAAAATTATTTTTATTCAGCTTTAAGCAAGTCCTGAAACTTGCTGCGTAATTTCATCAGTTTCGGTGGAATAGAAAAATTACAGTAGCCTTGAGATGGATTTCGGGCAAAGAAATTTTGATGATATTCTTCTGCAGGGTAGAACTTGGGTGCAGGGCTGAGCTCAGTCACAATATTCAGGCCTTCTGCCTTCAAATGCTCAATGGCTTGCTCTGCCTGCTGTTGTTGCTGATCATTCAAATAATAAATCACAGAACGATATTGAGTGCCGATGTCGTTACCTTGACGGTTTAATGTGGTTGGATCATGGGTGGTAAAAAACACATCCAAAAGCTGGGTAAAGCTAATTTGCGTTTCATCATAATCAATCAAAATGACTTCTGCGTGGTTGGTATCACCACGACAAATATCATCATAACTTGGATTGTCGGTGTGACCGCCGGCATAACCACTGACCACTTTTTCTACGCCTTTCAGCTGTAAAAATATGGCTTCAACACACCAAAAACATCCACCACCAAATAATGCCTGTTGCATGGTTTTATCCTGTATTTATCTATTGTTTTTAATATAGGGGCTTTTTATGAAGCTACAATGTATTTATTTATGCATTTTAAATACAAAAGCCTGAGGTTTCAGGCTCTTTATCTGCACGCTTTAACGTGGTTGAACCGGACTGCTGAATTGGATCAGGAGGTTGCCATGACGATCAAGCAGCTTGAGTGTTTTACCAAAGACTTGATAATTTGCCACTTTGGTCAGTGCTTCATTAAATTGTTGCGATACATTATTGCCATCTAGACAGGCCATCTTGGTGCCTGCCATTTGGCCAAGAACCAAAGTATCTCGTCCAGCTTCATAGCTTCCCATAATACGGTTACAGCCATCGGCACCACTGACGCGTTTGGTTGCAGCATCAAACTGTAAGCTTGGAATATTATGCGCAGTTGGGGCGGTTTTTATTTCAGTATTACCAATCTGTGTTGCAATCCAGGTACGGTTTTGCAACTGAACTAAATTTGCAGTTTCAATCGTAGCAGATGCGTTAGGTATCGTTTCACAACCGCTAAAAGCAACAGCTGCACCCATTATGCCAACAGCAAATAATTTTTTTAACATATTGGAATTCTCATTCTTGATTTAACCTAGGTTGTATATAAACAAAAAAACAGTCAATTCACTAGAGTTAAATCTATGTTTTATATATTTTTAAATTTTAAATTATGGAGATTTTTGCAGTATTGGTTTAGGTATGCCTTGACGAATCAGGGTTGAATATTCAGTACTGCTGATATTGTTTAATTCACTGACACGCGGGTTTATATAGGCAACGTCATACCACTGTTGTATGGTTAAATCGTGTGAAATGGCATTCAGGTCATACAGATAATTGGGTAAATACCCTGAAGCCAGCAGGCGGTAATCGGTGGGTAAATGTCTTTTAGATATTGCTTGCACCATATCAAATACCAGCGTGGTGCAGTTACTGGTCAGGCTGTTATACCATTTTGGCTGATGCCTGAATTCATTGGCTTTACCCAGATATTCTTTAAACAAGGCGCGTCTTTCGGTTTTCGACATATTGACCGGAAAAAAATAGACATGTTCACCACGCACATTGCTGCGGGTATAAATCAGATCCTTCTCATCTGCTGCGATCAGGCTGAGTTCATATTTTCTAAAAAAACCGCCATAAGTTGAAAATTCTTCATTTTTTTCTTTGCGAATTTCAATCGAGAAAGTCAGGGGTTTACTGTTGGCAAAGTCAAAGCTGACCAAGGTATGGGCAATCTGTGGTCCCATCCAGTAGGAGGTAATAATATTCACACCGGTAATTTGGTTTAAATCAAAATCACGCGTTTCCCAACGTTCATCATAACTGCCATCTGCATGCCAGTTAAAATTACGCACATTGTGTAATCTGATCTTGTCGCCATCTTGTTCGTAAGACAATACCTGGGCCACTTCCGGATTCCAGTCGCGATCTTGCCTGGCTTCCAGACCAAAATACCAAAATAAGCCGAGCAGAAAACCCAGCATATAAATCAGTACATCGGTGTGGCGGTTAAAGAAATGTTGGGTGATGTAAATGCCGAGAATGCTTAAAGCAAAGACAATCCAGATACCGATGAGCAGGCGTGTGACTAACCAGCCAAAAGGTTCCTGAAACCATAAGGCAAGACACAGCCAAATCGAGGACAAAATAACGAAAAGGCTGAACACAGAATGCAGTAAAGCCATGCCCAGCGCAGCGAAAAATTCCCTTTTCCCAATATTATGCATATTTGACTGTTATAAATAATTATTGCCTTTATTTTCGGTAAGTTGCGAACTCGAAAGCAATCCCAGTTTTGTCGTCAATATGTTGTTCAGACGCGACCTTTTTAAATTCAGCCGGAATTTCCGGATAATAGGCATCGCCTTGAACATCAAGCTCGACATGGGTCAATTCCAAACGGTCGGCAATATTCATGGTCTGCTTAAAGATTTCTCCGCCGCCAATCACAAAGATCGCATCTGGTTTTTCTGAAGCTTTGACATCGGCAACGGCTTGGGTCAAGGCATCTTCAATAGAGTGGGCCACTTTCGTCCCTTCAAATGACCAATTTGTGTCACGGGTAATCACCCAATTGACACGTTTCGGCAAGGTGCGTCCCATAGACTCTAAAGTCTTGCGGCCCATGACCACGACACCCCCTTGGGTAATTTCTTTAAAGTGCTTGAGGTCAGCAGAAATGTGCCAAGGCAAGTCATTATTTTTGCCAATGCAGCGTTGCTGATCCATGGCCACAACATGGACAATTTCTAAATTTTGGAAGGTCATTTATTTAATCCTTGTGAATAATCCCAAAATCCTTTCTACAATTTCCCGCTTTATTAAAGGAGGGACGAGGGATTTTATAGGTTTGATTTCTAATTCCTTTTCCCGTGGGGAGAAGTTAGGATGAGGGTATTGATTTACCTCTCCCTAACCCTTTCCTCTTGAGAGAGGAACTCTAAAAAGGAAAATTAAACCGCAACAGGAGCTTTGATTCCTGGATGGAATTCATAACCGACAATTTCGATATCTTCAAATTTAAACTCGAAGATGTCTTTAATTTCAGGATTCAATTTTAATTGGCAAAGCGGCAACGGTTCACGGCTGAGTTGCAATTTTGCCTGTTCAAAATGATTGACATATAAATGGGTATCGCCACCTGTCCAGACAAAGTCACCTACACCTAAACCACAGACTTGCGCAATCATATGGGTGAGTAGGGCATAGCTGGCAATGTTAAATGGAACGCCCAGGAACACGTCTGCACTGCGTTGATACAATTGGCAAGATAGTTTGCCATTCTGTACAAAGAACTGAAACAGGGTGTGGCAAGGTGGAAGGGCAACATTTCCCGCTTCATTTGGGTTCCAGCCTGACACGATTAAACGGCGTGAATTGGGATTGATTTTAATTTCATTGATCAGCCATTGAATCTGGTCAAAACCATCCTGCTCATATAAGCCATTTTCTTTTTTGGTTGCACCAAAGTTACGCCATTGATGACCATAGACTGGACCCAATTCGCCTTCAGGACGACCAAAACGTGCAGTCTGTTCTGCAGTTGACCATTCATCCCAAATTGAAACTTTATTATCTTGCAGATATTTGACGTTGGTATCACCTTTTAGAAACCATAACAGTTCAATCACGATCGAGCGGAAATGAACTTTTTTGGTGGTGAGTAAAGGGAAACCTTTGGAAAGATCAAAGCGCATTTGGTGACCGAACACTGAACGCGTCCCTGTACCGGTACGGTCGCCTTTGTCGCCACCGTTGTCGAGGATATGTTGTAAAAGGTCTAAATACTGACGCATGTCTCTCTCATTAGAATCTGGTTCATGTCTTCTCTCATTAGAATCTGTTTGCTAACTCTAATTTTAGAATCTGTTGGCTAACTCTACATATTAGCCTTTTTTTACATAAAACTGTATCTCCTCAAATCTGAGGAAATTAAAAATATAAAAAATTCTATATGTCGGTTGCTATTCAATATTCAAAATATATGGGTGAGCTTAAATTGAAGGAAGTTTATTGAGAACGAATTGCAGAGTATGAGAAATTTGCTCGATTTCAATTTCTCAGGTTCAAGATGACTCAGTCATGATGAAGGTTGGAACAGAGAATTGCAGCTTTGCGTTTATCTATTGAGCAGCAATTAAATGTATCTACTCTCTGTATTTATAAAAGTTAACAAAAAATAATCATTTAACTCAATTTCTAGGTGCATGTTTATATTTAATTACATTTATTACATGAAAAATCACATATTCCGGGGTACTATCTTCGCCGTCGAAATGAGTGAAAGGCCCGTAGTTTAAGGGTTGGGAGTAGTGGTAAAGAATGGCTTATGATTATAATGTAAACATGAATGAGATGTATGCTCCCGTTCAGACCAACATCGTAATTCGTTCCAAATCTGGTAAAAATTCTAAAAAAAATACAGAGTCCAAGTCTGTTCAAACCAGCCAAAAAAAGAATATTATTGCAAGCAATGGACAGCGAATTGATATTAATAAATTCACCAATTTCTTGCAGGGTATTAGCTCATATCGTAGTTCACAAAAGTGTGCCAAAAGTATCCGGCTTGCCTTGGAGTCAGCAGGTGCACGGTTTCAAAGTCATCCTGTTGCTGCGGCAGACTGGGGCAATACTTTGACGAAAATTGGTTATCGACAAATTAACCCTAAATTCGATTCACCTAAAGAAGGTGATATTTATATTATTGATCGCACCGGCAAACATGTGTATGGACATATTGCAGGATTTAATGGCCAGCAATGGGTGTCTGACTTTAAGCAAAAAAGTTATGACGTTTATAATGAAAAAGGCCTGACCTATAAATATTATCGCCCAAGTTTCTAAATTTTTATAAATCCAAATAAGCTAAATAAAAAAGCCTCCGTAGAGGCTTTTTTTTATTGTTCAGATTAAGGTAGTTGTTTGATTGGGCTACCACCCAAAGACTGCATCAGGGTCACATAAGCATTGTATTGGCTTTGCTTGGTCTGAATTAAAGACAGACGCGCATTACGCGTGGTTTCTTGTGCATCTAACAGGTTTTTAAGTGCAATTGCACCATTGCGGTAACGCACTTCAGTTAAACGCTCAGTTTTCTCGGCAAGTTGTACATTACGTTCTTGCAAAGCCACCTGCTTGTTTAATTCGGTACGGGCCGATAGCGCATTTTCCACATCGGCAAAAGCCTGATACAAGGTTTGACGGTACTGAATAATCGATTTTTCATAATCCAGATCACTGATTGCCAAATCTTTCTTCATATCGTTATATTGCAGGAACGGTAAGCTCAGACTCGCCCCCAAAGTTAAAGCTGGGTTCTGCAACAGATTGGTTAACGAGGTGCTGGAAGAACCCAAATTTCCGGTCAAGTTAATCGAAGGATAGTAACCGGCTTTAGTGGCATCTTTGTTGGCCAAAGCCTTACGTAAACGTAATTCTGAAGCCTGTAAATCTGGACGACGTGACAGTAAGTCTGCCGGCAAGCCTGCTGCAATGGTCGGCAAGGCAATGCGTGGCAAACGAGCAGGTTCCTGAATATTCAGTTGCTGTACCGGCTGATGCATTAACACAGCCAGTGCTGTGCGCGTTTCAACCTTCTGCTGTTCAATCTGACTTAAAGTCGCTCTTTGGCTTTGCACCGACTGTTCAGCTGAAGTTAAGTCCAGACCAGAAACTGCTCCGGCACGGTACTGTGTGCGTACCAGTTCATAAATCTTTTGCGTACTGGTGAGGTTTTGCTGTGCAACTGTCAAACGCTCATTCAGATAACCCAACTGCCAATATAAATTTGCAGTCGTCGCTACCAAGCTTTGTGCAGTGGCTTGCAAGTCCTGTTCAGTCGCTAAAGCTTCCCAACGAGATGCTTCAGTTTGGCGCGCCAGTTTTCCGAATAAATCCAGTTCATAACTCACGCCACCACTTAAGGATAAGCCGCGTGAGGAATCATCGCCTGAATTTAAGTCAATGCTATGCCCAGCCGATACGCTTGAGCTGACCCGTGGGCCTTGCTGGTTTGCAGCTAAACCGGCCTGTAAACGTGCTTGCTGCAAGTTAATACCGGCAACTGCCAAATCGGTATTGCTGGCTAAAACTTGACTGACCAATTGATTTAGCTGCGCATCGCCAAACAAGGTCCACCATTGGTCTGCATAGACATCGGCATGTACTTGCTGACTTATGGCTTTGCTGTTCTGGAAGTCGTTAGGAATATTCACGGCAGGTTGCTCATACGGCGTTTTCACCACCGCAGCACAACCGACCAGCGATCCAGTTAAAATAAGGGCAGTGGCAAGTTTGGTAAAATTCATTTGCATTCTAAGTATCCTTATTCGCGAGAAAGTGCATCAACAGGATTGAGCTGTGCTGCATTACGGGCAGGGATAAAGCCGAAGATAATCCCGATCATGCTGGAACAGACAAAGGCTGCAATAATTGAGGTGGTTGAATAGGCCATCTGGAAAGTACCGCCAGCAAAATGGCCAATTAGCTGTCCAATGCCTAAAGATAGAAGTACCCCTAAGACACCGCCTAAAATACATACCAGTACCGCTTCAATCAGGAATTGCTGCAAGATGTCACTTTGACGTGCACCCACGGCCATACGTACCCCAATTTCCTGAGTCCGTTCAGTCACCGAAACCAGCATGATGTTCATCACCCCAATACCACCAACAATCAGTGAAATTACCGCAATGGCAGAAACCAGCAAGGTCATGGTTTGTGTAGTTTGCTGAATGGTTTCACGAATACTGTCCGAGTTTTGAGTAAAGACATCTTGTGCCCCATGGCGCTGAACCAGCAAGTTCAGAATCGCGTTTTCAGCGGCAGCACTCGGATATTCATCTTTGACACGGACAATGATGTTACGCACATTGGATTGACCCAACATACGACTCATGACGGTCGAGTAGGGCAGGTAAACATTCAGACTATCCGAGTTACCCATCATCGATTTTTGCGCTTCAATCACACCAATAATACGGCTTGGCAAGCTGCCTAAAAGAATGACCTGACCGACAGGATTGGTACCATCACTAAAGAAGGTGTTCTTGGTATTGTTATCAATGACCACATCTTGGACACGTTCATTCACACCTTCTTTATCAAAAGGCTGCCCCGATTCGAAGGTCATGCCTTTAACATAGAAGAAGTCTTCACTCACGCCATTGACCGTGGTAGACGCTTCAGTATCTTTAAAGCGTGCAGTTACGCTACTGGTAACCGAAGGCGTCACTCCATCGACATACGGCTGTTCGGCCAAAGCTTCAGCATCGGCGGGAACCAGGGTTTTGACTTGAGCCGTTTTGGAATTGTCACCAAAGCCACGACCTTGGGACACAGTAATGGTGTTGGTACCAAGACTGCTGATATTTTCCAGAATCTGCTTTTGTGAACCATTGCCGAGCGCAACCACCGAAACTACCGATGCAATACCAATAATGATCCCGAGCATGGTCAGGAAGGTCCGCATGCGGTGTGCATTCATGGCTAGGATGGCCATACGGAATGCTTCACCCAGTCGGTCGGCAGCAGAGCGCCAAGACGGGGTTTTCTTCTGTGGGGTACGGTCGAGTTGCCGTTTTTCCAGCACTTCACCATCCGTTTCAGGCACATTGGCCCGATCCGAAATAATATTCCCGTCACTAATTTCAATAATGCGCGAGGCATTTTTCGCTACATTATGATCGTGCGTGACTAAAATAATGGTGTGACCTTTGGCATTCAGTTCACGTAAAATACGCATCACTTCAATACCACTGTTTTTATCCAATGCACCGGTCGGCTCATCGGCCAGAATCACATCGCCACCGTTCATCAGGGCACGTGCAATCGACACACGTTGTTGCTGACCACCAGAAAGCTGGCTAGGGCGGTTTTGGGTTTTTTCAGCTAGACCTAAGTCCGTGAGCAGTTGGGTTGAACGTTCCTGACGTGCAGATGCATCAACTCCTGCATAAATCGCTGGAACTTCGACGTTGCCTGCAGCAGTTAAATCACCCAGTAAATGATAGCGCTGGAAAATAAAACCGAAATATTCACGGCGCAGTTGCGCCAGTTCATCTGCTTCAAGTTTCCGGGTTTCGCGTCCTTTAACCTGATAGCTACCAGCAGTCGGTTGATCTAAACAACCGAGGATGTTCATGAGGGTTGATTTACCTGAACCTGATTGGCCAACAATCGCCACCAGTTCTCCAGGGTAAATCTCTAAATTAATGCCCTTCAGAATCTGAATGGTGTTTTCCCCAGCGGGGAATTCACGAGTCAGATCTGTGACCTTGAGCAAAGGTTGTTGATCTTGACTCATCATTACATTCTCATTGGACCAGCACCACGGCTATTGCTACGTTTTGCAGAATCATTTGACGTATCAGACGCATCTGCAATCACCACTTTGTCACCTTGTTTCAAGCCTTTAATCACTTGAGCAGTGACACGGTTATTTAAACCGATCAACACAGGTTGTGGTTTTGCAGTGCCATCGGCTTGAACTACACGAACCATCGACATAGAGGCTTTGCCTTGTTCAATCAGCGATTTTTCTTCAGCAGACAGCTCTAAGCGTTTTGGACGTTCAGTTTTAGCTTGATCGATATCGGCTGGCTTTTGTTCTTTGGCTCTGTTTGCATTACGCTCGCCACGTTTGCCTTGCGGGCGGTTTGAGCCTTGTAAGGCCGCTGCAGGCACAGTTAAGGCATTTTTTGCTTCATTCAGTACGATATAAACTTGTGCTGTCATATCAATACGTAACTTGCCATCTTCATTCGGTACATCAAATAAAGCGTTGTAATACACTGCAGTACTTGAAGATGAAGTCGATGAGTTGTTGGTTTCTGTATTAATTGAATTCGGTGCAGGTTCTACCTGGCGTAGTTTTGCATAGTGTTTTTTGTCGCTATTGCCCAAAGTGGTGAAATAAACGGTTTGACCTTCTTCAACTTTCATCACGTCGGCTTCAGAGATTTCAGCCTTAATGGTCATGTTGTCGAGTTTCGCCAATTTAACAATGGTCGGTGCACTTTGATTAGCGTTTACGGTTTGGCCTTCCTCAGTCACAATCGCCACAATGGTGCCGTCCATTGGTGCAACAATCTGTGTATAGCCCAAATCTTCTTTGGCGGTTGCCAGTGTTAAGCGAGATTGTTCAATTTGTGCATTAATCGCCAGGATATCCGCTTGTGCTGTTTTAAAGCTTGCCAGTGCGGATTCCAATTCGGCACGTGAAGTTGCATCTTGTGCATACATCGCTTGTTGACGTTGATATTCAGCTTGAACTTTGGCTAAGTTGGCTTGCTTGACTGCCAGTTGTGCTTGTTGATTTTTAATGCTCGCTTCAGCCGTTTTAAGGTCATTTTCCTGACGAATCGAATCAATTCGTGCAATTAGTTGACCTTGTTTGACTTGGTCGCCCAGTTTCACATACATTTTTTTGACCTGGCCGGAAACCTGTGCACCGACGCTGACCATTTTGGTGGCTTCAAGTACACCGGTTGCAAGCACAGAGTCTTCAATATCGCCGCGGCTAACTTCGCTGGTAATGTATTGAGGCGCTTGCTCTTTTGGCTTTAGGAAAAACCAGGCTGTGACCGCAATAGCAAGAATGCAGACCACAGCGACAACTATTTTGGACGGTTTTATTTTTGGCATAGTGAGCGTGCAAATTGAGAAAATTGAACAGAGTATAAAAGTTAAATGAGGATAAAACGTGAATATTTTTGCATCCAATAGAAATGATAACTATTTTTTACAAAAAAAATCTTTTTTATTCAATAGGTTTTAGGTGTACTTTGTTCTTGAGCACTTTTCTTGAGATTTTTAATTAAGATGAAAAATATATAAAAAGAGAAAGGGTAATATTGAAATGAAACTTAGAAGCAGATCACTCAAATTATAAAAATAAAATATTCAGTCTGGAGGAAAATGGTCTGCATCCGCGAAAACAGATGAGTTACCAAGCTTAGCTGGGAAATAAACTTCGACCACACATGCCGGCAATGGCCTGCATGACCAAGTGCTCAGGATTTTCTTTTCCCAAGCCTTTAATGGACGCATCAATACGTAACAGCAGCGAAGGCCAAGTCAGAAAGTTATTGGGATTGAGTCGTCTTAAAGCTTGCTGATATTGACTGACTTTATTTTTCCAAATGCCGAGTTGCAGGGCATTTTGTGGCTGTTCAAACAGTTGCATCAGCAAGCGCATTTCTTTGCTGATGCTCCATAAGATCAGACTCATCGGCTCACCTGAAGCAATCAGATATTGAAAAATTTTAATTGCCTGAGCCAGATTTCCCGCAAGTAAGGTATCTGTTAAATCATAAGTGGTGTAGCGCGACTGGTCTTGTAGACATGAATACAAATGATCAATCTGAATCACATCGACATCGCAAAAGGTATCGCTGACACGCATCAGACTGTTTTTTGCCGCCAGCAGGTTATGCTCATGATGCTGTTCCAGCCAAGCCCAGGCATCATTGGCCAGTTTAATCCCCAGTTTTTCTGCCTCAATTCCTAAAATCCGTTGCCGGTCTTGTGGGTAATTGGCAGTCAATGGCACAGTAACACCATTGGCGTCCACCACCTGGAAGAAACTGGATTTTAAGCTGCTGCTGTCCTGCTTGGGCATGACTACAAGCAACAGGTTTTGCTCATTGTGCTGAATATAGCTTTTCAGTTGCTTGATGCCATTTGCATCAGGCTTGATGTTGCCATGCACTTCAATGGCAAGTTGACTGGAAAAAAGCGATAAGCTATTTAACGCATTAAAAACATTTTTCCAGTCACTCACATTATTAATGTCATGACGCTGACGTTCAATTTCTTGTTTTTGCCAACTTTTCCGAAAAGCATCGAGTAAATTTTGTTCAAGCAATGGCTCTTGACCATACATAATCCAGGCACCGCGAGCTTCATCAACACGTTTCAGTGCTTGTGGATAGTCAAGTTTCATAGCTTAATTTCTATCTTTAAGGTTGAGTGGTTGATGCTGCTGGTTTGGCTGCGACTTTCGGTAAACGATTGGATGAAATCTGACGCACAATTTGCTGTGCAATGTCATCAACAATCACTTGATTAAGATACTTCTGTTCCTGGTCATCGGTGTTTACGGTCGCGACGTCATATTGATAGCTACGCGAAGCGGTCAGGGTGCGTGGTTCAGTCACAGGATTGCCTTGCGCATCTTCAATGCGGAAAGTTACGGTTAAGCGAAGCAAGGTTTCAACCAGTTTACCGTTAAGTTCATGACGTTGAGGTGTGTACTCAAGAACATGTAATACATAAGCATCTGGATTATTGCTCAGTTGAATACCGGTCGCACCCAGGTAGATTGCAAGTTTTTCGTGTAATTCTTCTGTGTTATCTGGAAGCGCTAAACTCATTTTCGAGTACGCAACAGGAGCTGTCGTTGGGTTGGTTCCTTTTAAGTGAAAACCACAACCGACTAAGCTGGCACTTAGGCCCAAAGTTAATACAATCGCTGCAACACGTTGAACCAAATGCATGCTTATTCCTCTGTTTATCCCAAAGATGGGTAAATGAATTCCTGAGTTGATTGTAAAGTCAAAGCCCGTTGATTGACAACGGGCTTTGTGTTTTTTAAGCCTCCCTTTCTTAAAGGGAGGTTGGAGGGATTTTTCCTTTCACATTCCTTCTTTTATGCCATATATGGCTCGGGGAGAAGGAGTTATAAGGATTTAAACCACCAAGTTAACCAATTTATTCGGAACAACAATTTCTTTCTTGGTTGGGCCAGTCAAGAATTGTTGAACTTCTGGTAATGCTTTTGCCTGAGCCAAAATGTCTTCTTTAGACGTATCAACTGAAACTTCCAACTTACCGCGAAGCTTACCGTTTACTTGAACCACGATAGTTTGCGTATTACGTGTCAAAGCAGACTCATCCACAACAGGGAACAGTGCTTCAGTTAACTCAATACCAAATTCAGTCAATAAGGTTTGACTTAAATGCGGTGCAAATGGAGCAAGCATTGTTAGTAAGGTAATAATGGCATCACGTTCAACTGCAACATCATTGTCAGATTTCGCTTCAAATTTGTTGATGCTATTCAATAATTCCATTTGTGCCGCAATGGCGGTATTGAATGCATGACGACGTTCTAAGTCATCACCCACTTTCTGAATGGTTTCATGTGTTTTACGACGTAAATCTTGCGCATCTTTAGACAGGCTAGCAGTATCAATATTCGCTGCAGGGTTGCCTTTTTCTAAGAACCCTGTCGCCAAACGCCAGACACGTTTCAGGAAGCGGTTCGCACCTTCAACACCTGCATCAGACCATTCTAGAGATTGATCAGGAGGAGCTGCAAACATCATGAATACACGTGCAGTATCTGCGCCGTATTGGTCAATAATCGCTTGCGGGTCGATACCATTATTTTTCGATTTCGACATTTTTTCCTGACCACCAACTACGACTTCTTGGCCATCACCTTTATATTTTGCAGAAAGCACACGACCTTTTTCGTCTTTTTCTAGCTCGATATCCGCAGGGTTAAACCAGGTTTTTTTGCCTGACTCTGCTTCACGGTAGAAGGTATCCGCCAAAACCATGCCTTGAGTGAGCAAGTTGGTGAATGGTTCATTGCCTTGTACCACGCCTTCATCACGCATTAATTTGTGGAAGAAACGTGCATATAACAAATGCAGAATCGCGTGTTCAACACCCCCAATGTATTGATTCACTGGAAGCCAAGATTGCGCAGCTTCAGGTTTCACCATACCGCCAGTGAAATCAGGCGATGCATAACGTACGTAATACCAAGAAGACTCTACAAAGGTATCCAGGGTATCTGTTTCACGACGTGCGTCAGCGCCACAGCAAGGACATTTAGTCTCATAGAATTCTGGCATTTTGTTAAGCGGGTTACCTGAACCATCCGGAACCACGTCAGTCGGTAAAATCACTGGAAGCTGTTCTTCAGGTACAGGCACCTGACCACATGTTTCACAGTTGATCATTGGAATTGGACAACCCCAATAACGCTGACGAGAAACACCCCAGTCACGTAAACGGAACTGAACTTTGGTATTGGCAAGTTTCTGCGGTTCTAATTTAGCAATGAACGCATCAAAAGCAGCTTGGAAATCCAGACCATCAAATTCGCCAGAATTGACCAGTTTACCTTCTTTCGAACCGTACCATTCTTGCCATGTGGTAGCAGAGAATCCAGCATCATCTGCGCCTTTCGCATCAATCACTTGCTTGATGGTTAGGCCATATTTGTTGGCAAATTCGAAATCGCGTTCGTCATGTGCAGGAACAGCCATCACCGCACCTGAACCATAAGACATCAATACGTAATTGGCGATCCACACCGGAACTGCTTCACCAGTCACAGGATGCTTAACTGAAAGACCTGTTGCCATGCCTTTCTTTTCAGCAGTCGCAAGATCAGCTTCTGCAACAGAACCCATACGGCATTCTTCAATAAATGCCGCCAATTCAGGATTGGTTTCAGCAGCTTTCAGCGCCATTGGATGTTCAGCAGCAACCGCAACATAAGTCACACCCATCAAGGTGTCGCCACGCGTGGTATAAACAGTTAAATCATCGGCATAAATTTCAGGGTTTGCTGAAGGGAAAGTGATTTCCATGCCTTGTGAGCGACCAATCCAGTTACGCTGCATGGTCAACACTTGTTGTGGCCAGCCATCTTTGAGTGAATCTAGATCGTCTAATAATTCTTGCGCATAGTCGGTAATGCGGAAGTAATACATTGGAATATCACGTTTTTCTACCAATGCACCTGAACGCCAACCGCGACCATTTTCAACCTGTTCATTGGCAAGAACAGTTTGGTCTACAGGATCCCAGTTCACTGTTGAAAGTTTGCGATAAATCAAGCCTTTCTTATACAGCTGTACAAATAGCCATTGTTCCCAGTGGTAATACTCTGGTGTGCAGGTTGCAAATTCACGATCCCAGTCCACTGAAAGACCGAGTTTTTTCAATTGATCACGCATGTAGGCGATATTTTCAAAGGTCCATTTTGCCGGAGCAACCTGATGGGCAATCGCTGCATTTTCTGCAGGAAGACCGAACGCATCCCAACCCATTGGTTGCAGCACAGTTTCACCTTTTAGGCGGTGGAAACGGCTGATCACGTCACCAATGGTGTAGTTACGCACATGACCCATATGCAGCTTGCCACTTGGGTAAGGGAACATCGATAAGATATAGCGATGTTTACCTTCTACAGTGTCGGCAACTTTAAAGGCTTTGCGAGTTTCCCAGTCTTGTTGGACAGAAGGTTCAATCGCACTGGCTTGATATTCAGGGTCAATGTGAGTAGTCATAAACGTAATTAAGAACAACGGTTAAAAGTTTGTTGCACAGCATAGCGCAAAATGCACCTAAAAGTGAATTTTGCGGCGATGTATAAATAAGAAAATATCGAAGTTTTTGGATAAATATCAGCAGTTGAATTTATAGCGCCAACTCGGTCATTGTGCGGCAGGTGCCGAAGTCTCAGAATCCGGTTGTGCCTGAATCCTAGGCGATGCAGTTGGCGTCGGTAAAACAATGACTTTTTCACCAGACACGATGGTGGTGTTTTGAGTCGGCTGCTCTATATTCTTGATGTTTTCAGGAGTTGATTGGTGAGGCGCTGAAGTGCGAGGGGCACCATAGGTATCCACTTTACCTTTTTTCTTGGCCGATTTTGGTGGTGGAGTGGTGGTGTAATGCGTAGAACCTTTTGCATCGACCCATTTGTAATATTCTTTAGCAAAGCCGGTGGTGGAACTTAGACTGAAGGTAACGCATGCAGCCATGAATCCAGTTTTAAGCAAAGATGATGACATAATGAACAAGTCCCTATAAGAATCAGTCGGTTGTAATATATGGAAGATATTTACATTCTAGGTTTCATATTTTATATGATTTTCGCTTATTTGCAGAAAAAAAAGATAAGCTGACGAATGATGTTGATCGCTGAATTCTGCAAAAAAATGCTTCATTGTGGCGTTAATTTTTAATACCAAGCTGTTCTGTTTTTTTTGATTGATTTATGATCATATGAGTAATGGGATTGTAATGAAAATAAAGATGAAATATTTAATAACTGACAGGGCTATTTAAAACTCTTATTGAGAAAGAATAAATTTGCAAAGTCATAACATATTAAAATTATTTATTTAATTTATAGTATTTTTTTATGAGCAAACTGTCAGGTGTAACGAAGTGATTGGTTTTTCTGGTGAAATCATCCATAAACAAATAAATGCTGAAATGAATCAAAAAGCTTAAAAAACAGCCGGTCTGTAAATAATCAAGAAAAAGCTAATTTTTAAACTTGACTTTAATAGTCGAAACCACAAAAATGCTGACTGTAGTTTTATATGCGTTTATTTGATCACCCTTCGAATCAGCGTCATTTTAGCAATGGACTTCTTCTCTAGCCGAGAAGCTGAACAAAGCCAACAAAATATGTTTATCCCAACATGTTTTAGACCTCATATTGCTCAAACAGCAGTCAGGTCAGATTTTTTTCCTATTGCTATGAAAACTATGAAATTTGTGTGCTATAACAGTGCATACAGTTAATGAATTAACCACTACAAATGCCCTCCATTTGTTAGTGAAAAAGATTAGGGTGAATCACGTTGGAACTTTTATCTGGTGGTGAAATGCTCGTTCGCGCATTGGCGGACGAAGGCGTTGAACATTTATTTGGATACCCAGGCGGCGCAGTACTGCATATTTACGACGCGCTCTTTCAACAAGACAAAATCAATCATTACCTCGTACGTCATGAGCAAGCTGCTGGTCACATGGCAGATGCCTATTCGCGCGTCACAGGTAAAACTGGTGTGGTACTTGTCACATCAGGCCCAGGTGCAACCAATACAGTAACGCCTATTGCAACGGCCTATATGGACTCAATCCCAATGGTGATTTTGTCTGGTCAGGTTGCAACACATTTAATTGGCGAAGATGCATTCCAGGAAACAGACATGGTTGGTGTTTCTCGCCCAATCGTGAAACATAGTTTCCAGGTGCGTCATGCCAGTGAAATTCCTGGAATTATCAAAAAAGCATTTTATATTGCATCTTCAGGTCGTCCTGGTCCTGTAGTTGTTGATATTCCTAAAGATGCAACCAATCCTGCAGAAAAATTCGCTTACGAATATCCTGAAAAAGTGAAGATGCGTTCGTATCAACCTCCGCATCGTGGTCACTCAGGTCAAATCCGTAAAGCCATTGAAGAGCTGATTAGCGCTGAACGTCCAGTCATTTATAGTGGTGGTGGTGTTGTTCAAGGCAATGCATCTGAATTATTGACAGAACTTGCACATCTTCTAAATTTCCCGGTAACCAATACCCTTATGGGCTTAGGTGCTTTCCCGGGGACTGATGAGCAGTTCGTTGGTATGTTAGGTATGCATGGTAGGTATGAAGCCAACATGACCATGCACAATGCAGACGTGATTTTGTGTATCGGTGCGCGTTTCGATGACCGTGTAACCAATAATCCAGCAAAATTCTGTCCAAATGCAAAAGTGATTCATATTGATATCGACCCAGCGACGATTTCAAAAACCATCATGGCGCATATTCCAATCGTGGGTGCGGTAGAACCTGTACTTCAAGAGATGTTGGTTCAATTGAAACAAATGAATGTTTCCAAGCCAAATCCTGAAGCGATTGCTGCATGGTGGTCTCAAATCAATGAATGGCGCAAAGTACATGGCTTGCGTTATGAAGCAGGCGTTGATGGTGTAATGAAACCACAGCAGGTGGTTGAAGCACTTGATCGTATCACCAACAGTGAAGCCATTATTACTTCAGACGTAGGTCAGCATCAGATGTTCGGTGCCAACTACTATAAATACAAACGTCCACGTCAATGGATTAACTCTGGCGGTTTGGGAACAATGGGTGTGGGCTTGCCATATGCCATGGCTGCGAAACTCGCATTCCCCGACCAGCAAGTCGTGTGTATTACGGGTGAAGCATCGATTCAGATGTGTATTCAGGAATTATCGACATGTAAGCAATATGGCTTAAATGTGAAAATTCTCTGCTTGAATAACCGTGCTTTAGGTATGGTTAAACAATGGCAGGATATGAACTACGAAGGTCGTCATTCAAGTTCTTATGTAGATTCATTGCCAGATTTTGCCAAATTGATGGAAGCCTACGGTCACGTCGGTATTCAAATTGACCATGCAGATGAGCTTGATTCTAAGCTTGCCGAAGCAATGGCCATCAATGATAAGTGCGTATTCATCAACGTTATGGTTGATCGTTCAGAACACGTTTATCCAATGTTGGTTGCTGGTCAATCTATGAAAGATATGTGGTTAGGAAAAGGAGAGCGCACAAAATGAGACACATAATTTCTGTACTCGTTGAAAATGAAGCTGGTGCGCTTTCTCGCTTAGTCGGTTTGTTCTCTCAACGTGGTTATAACATTGAGACTTTAAACGTAGCACCGACTGAAGATCCAACCATGTCGCGTTTGACCCTTACCACTTATGGTGATGATCATAAAATTGAACAAATCACTAAACAGCTCAACAAGTTGGTTGAAGTTGTAAAGGTTGTGGATTTGTCTGAAGGTGCGCACATTGAGCGTGAACTGATGTTGATTAAAGTGAAATCACTTGGATCAGCACGTGCGGAAATCAAACGTACTGCAGACATTTTCCGTGCACAAATTGTCGATGTAACACCGACGACCTATACGATTCAAATCGCAGGTACCACTGAAAAGCTGGATGGCTTTATTGATGCGCTGGCAGAAAATACCATTCTTGAAGTGGTGCGTTCAGGTGTATCCGGTATCGCGCGCGGCGAAAAAGTTTTAACAATCTAATAGATTTAATTTTATTCACACATTCTGTTCATCATATAGATGAGCTTCCAAGCTAATGAATACCAATAACATCATTGGCTTGGATAAAAGGAAACGAAAGCATTTAAGCGGAGACAGCAATGCAAATTTTTTACGATAAAGACACAGACTTATCTATCATCCAATCTAAGAAAGTAGCGATCATTGGTTACGGTTCACAAGGTCACGCGCATGCGCTTAACCTTAAAGACTCTGGCGTTGACGTAACTGTTGGTCTACGTGCTAACTCTGCTTCTTGGAAGAAAGCTGAAAATTCTGGTCTTAAAGTTGCTGAAGTTGCTGCTGCTGTAGCGCAAGCTGATGTAGTTATGATCTTGACTCCAGATGAATTCCAATCTCAACTTTACCGTGACGAGATTGAGCCAAACATCAAGCAAGGTGCTACTTTAGCGTTTGCTCACGGTTTCTCAATTCTTTATAACCAAGTTGTTCCACGTGCTGACTTAGACGTGATCATGGTTGCGCCTAAAGCACCTGGTCACACAGTACGTTCAGAATACCAACGTGGTTCAGGTGTTCCTGACTTAATCGCAATTCACCAAGATGCTTCTGGTAATGCACGTAACGTTGCGCTTTCTTATGCTTCAGGCGTAGGTGGCGGCCGTACAGGTATTATCGAAACTTCATTCCGTGAAGAAACTGAAACTGACCTATTCGGTGAGCAAGCGGTTCTTTGTGGTGGTGCGGTTGAATTGGTTAAAATGGGCTTCGAAACTTTGGTTGAAGCTGGTTATGCGCCTGAAATGGCATACTTCGAATGTCTACACGAACTTAAATTGATCGTTGACTTAATGTTCGAAGGCGGTATCGCGGACATGAACTACTCTGTATCGAACAACGCTGAATATGGCGAATACGTAACTGGTACTGAAGTTATCAACGAACAATCTCGTGAAGCAATGCGTAATGCGCTTAAACGTATTCAATCTGGCGAATACGCGAAGATGTTCATTCAAGAAGGTGCGTTGAACTACCCATCTATGACTGCTCGTCGTCGTCAAAACGCAGCGCATGGTATTGAAGTAACTGGTAACAAGTTACGTGCAATGATGCCTTGGATCCAAGCGAACAAGATTGTAGATAAAGAAAAGAACTAAGTTCTAATTTCTAAGTCAAAGAGCCCTTGTTTTTAACAGGGGCTTTTTTATACAAGGTAGCTTTCCCTTTCTTGCATTTTGTGACAAGCAGAGTTTTGTCTCCTTGCACTTCATTCAAAGCAGAGCTTTGAATTTGCTCATACCTTGGATTCAAGCGAACAAGATTGTAGACAAAGAGAAAAACTAAGTTTTTTTCTGTTTCAAAGATACAAAAAAGGCCGCTCAATTGAGCAGTTTTTTTGTGATACAGTACTCATAATTTCCGCATTTATAAGTGTGCTGAACAATGAAAACTAAATTATTGCTTTGTATTGCTGCGTTGACTTTTACCAACCTAAGTGCGGCTGAAACCATTTTAATTCCTCCAGAATACAAGCCACTCAATAATGTTCGTGTTTCCATGCAACGCATGTTGCGTTCGAGCGAGGGAAGATATTTCCTTAGCTTATATGCAGGTATTTGGAATCCGCATGCCACGCTATATGATCTTATTGAAGATCAGACAATCAATTTAAAAGGATTGCAAAAAGGGGATCAGCTGGATTTAAAATCTATTGATGCTGACCCTGAAAATATAACAAGCAGTACTTATCAATTATCGGGGATGCTTAATGCCAATAGCGGTGATCTGAAGGCGGTGTTTGTTGAAGGTGATGATGCTTTAGGGAAAGCTATTCAGTTTGAGCCTGCAATAAAAATTGCAGATAAACCTAATTTTATCTTTAAATTCTATGGCTTAGAAGATATTCAGCAACCCTATGGTTCGGTACTCAAACGAGTAGACATTGTAAATAAAAATAATAATAGCATTGTACAGGCGCTGTCAGGATTTAGCGCATTTCCAAAAAGTATCGGTTATATGGATGTTAATTTTGATGGATATTACGATATTGTGTTGTCAGATATTTCAGAAGAACGAACAATTCAAGATAAACGTTATATTTACTGGATGTTTAACCCCAAAAACAAGCAGTTTCAACGCTCCCCCCAACTTGAAAGAATTGTAGGATTTCCAAAATTACATGGTGATAAACAACAGATTGATTTTGGAGATGGACAGGTGTATCAAGTAGAAAAAGGCTTATTAAATCGAATAGAATAAATATAAATTTTAATAAAATAATTATACTATGTATAGGCTTATATCGAATAATGGCTTTAAGATTTTCGATATTAAATTTTGTATGTGAAATAATTATAATTTAATAGTCTGAATTAACTCATTTTTTTTAAGCTAAGTGGGTTTTACATGGGTTAGCTTATGTATTTTTTAATGATTAAATAATAGTATTAATCGCTTTTTAATCCTAAATTATAAATTTTATTTAAATAAATATTCATTTAATATTTTTTATAATCCATTTCTCAATAAATATAGGATTTAATTTCTTAAAAAATCATTCTTAAAACATTACATGCTGAATTAAAGTAAGTACGATTACTTAAAATTTGGGAAATATCGAAAGCAATATAAATACAATCAAAATAATTGATAATTATGACAAGATTTTTATTTTGAATAAGATTTATAAACTTGAATTTTTAGTTTTTATTGAATGTTTTTAATTGTTTGATATTTTAATAATAAGAGTGTAAGTATAAAATTATTAAAATGAGAGGTTGTTATAAAAATAACGTAAAATTAAAAAATAAATCACGTATTTATGAGAAAATAAGAAATAAATTTTACTCTTTTGTAATTTATGTAATCTTATTATGTTTTTGTGTAATACATTAATAATTTAAAAAAAATATAGAAATTAAGTATTTAGTTTTTTATTAATTTATTTTACGAAATATTTAGTTGTTTTTTGACATAATTGGAAACAAGTTTAAATTGTATCTTATTGTTTAGTAATCTAAATCTTAATAAAAATAGCGTTCTATCCAAGAGTGGCAGTGAAAAATCAAAATATAAAAAAATATTGTGAATAATAACATTTTTAAAATTTTTATATTAATCGTAATAAGATAAATCAACGATTACGAAACCTTACTCATAATAAAAAGAGTTACAAACGTAATTGTTAACATTAAATATATAAACATTCTTATTACATTCTTTAAAAAGAAATGGAGAAAGTTATGAATAAAACAATACAAGCCGCATTAGCAGCACTAGCCTTTGGTGTATGTGTAACAAGCGTGCATGCAGGAGAAGCAGATCGTGGAGGTGGGCATAAACCAGGAAAATCTTCTTGCGGTCATGACTGTAAAGGCAAAATTGATATCGTATTAGAAGTTCCAAAACATTGTGATCTTGATATTGCAGATTCAAATCTTGTACTTACAGAACAAAATAATTATACCGATGCCACAACCTTTGGTGTACGTACCAATGCGGATTATAGTTTGACGATTACACCTCCTGGAACACTGGTCAATGGTACTCGTTCTGTGCCGGTAAGTATTCAAACTACTCGACGGGGTGGGGCTACATACCGCAGTGGCTCGACGGTAACTTGGGATGGACGTGAACATACTTATGGTGTTCGAGCTCAGGCCCGTAACATTGGTATCGGAACATATGCGGGTACTTACCGAGGAACTTATGGTGTAGAAGTTAAATTCTAACTTAAAAGCATTCTCTATTTTAAAAAAAGATCATATAGGAGGTGCATTTCAGCATCTCCTATTTTTAGCCTTTAAAAGCAGAAAAATAATTTTATATATTTGGGGCAAAGAATAATGAAAAAAATAATAGGTTTTTGTGGATTACTTCTGTGTAGTTTATCTGTATCTGCAGGAATAAAATTTAACCCTATACAGTTATATATTCAAGATTCGACCCGGCAAAGAAGTACCACAGTCAGCGTCGAAAGCACAGGATTAAAGAAATCACGGATATTTGAAATTTCTGCAGTGAAGTGGAAACAAAATCAGCAAGGTGAAGATATTTTAGAAGAAGATAAAACACTTTTATTTAACCCTAAAACTTTTGAATTAAAACCCGAGAGTAAACAAATTGTACGTGTTGGTTTTAGTCAACCACTCGCAAATATGAATCAAGAACAGACATGGCGTATCATTTTTAAAGAGGTTACGCCCATTGAAGATGATTCCTCGATTAATTTTTTATTTAATTTTTCCTTGCCATTATTTGCTGGGAAACAGGTGAATCCTAAATTAAACCTAAAATTAGAAAAACTAGATAATCAAGCTTATTTAAATATTGATAATTTGGCCAAATCGCACATAAAAATTGTTGAAATTCTTGTAACAGATAATAAAGATAAAGAAATTTTAAAAAAGAAATTGGGTCAGTATGTTTTGGGGGGGAATCGGATCAAGCTTGAGCTTGGGGAGATTACCAATAATAATGAGTTAAAAATTAAAATTAAAACAGATAAGGATGAGAAGTATTTGGAATACTCAGTAAAAGGATAGGGGTAGTGCTATGAAGGCCACTAAGATTCTTACAATGATCATTTGTAGTATAAGTTTTACTCATGTAAATGCAGATAGTAATCAGCAAGTAAATCAACAACAAGAAGTAGATATGGTCATTGTAAATATCTGGATCAATGGCCTGGATTATAAAACGGAAGCAGTTACTTTTTTGAGGGATGGAAAAAAATTTATTGAATGTCAGGCCTTAAAAAATGTAGGAGTCCGTATCGAGAAATTGGGCAGGGATATTCTTAAAAAAGATTTTTGTTTATTGACTTCATCTTCAATAAAATTTGAAGATGATCAAGCTTTACAAGCAATAAAAATAAATTTTCCACCAGATTATTTTGAAGATACGCAATATGATTTAAATACCACTACGCCACCAGAAAAAGCAAGCTTTGGTGGTTTTTTGAACTATAGTCTTTTTTATAGTAAAGATAATTATGAGCAGGACTTTAATACATTTTCTGAACTAGGCATATTTAAAGACTATTGGTTATTAAAAAATTCTTTTTTATATAGAAATAGTCCAGATGAATTCGAAAAGAAATTACTTCGAGTAAACAGTACTTTGGATATTGAATTTCCTGAAAAATTTTTAACATTAACTCTCGGGGATACGACCAGTCCTTACAACACTTTAAATAATTCATTCCGGTTTGGAGGACTGAGTATTGGAACGAATTATACAGATCGGCCAGATTTCATTTACTGGAATGCACCGACTCTAAAAGGAAGTGCTGCGCTCCCTTCCACAGTCGATTTATACCTTAATGGCGTTCAATTGTATAAAAATTCTGTGACACCAGGTAATTACTCCCTGCCTACGGGAGCACTCATTAATCAGGCAGGAAATGCCCAAATTGTTGTGGAAGATATTTTGGGGAATAGAACTGTTCAGAGTTTTCCTATCTATATCAATAATCAATTACTCAAACCTAAGTTAAATGAATACAATTTCTCTTTAGGTAAACTCAGATATAACTATGATGAGGTTGATGATGATTACCGAGACTTTTTTTCGAAATTATATTTTAGGCGAGGAATTACTTCATCCACTACTCTAGGAGGAGATGTTTTATATAGTGAGGAGGCGAGTAATGCCAGTTTGTTATGGACTCAAGCATTAAGCAAATTTGTACTTTTAGACACTGCTTTTGCGCTAAGCGATGCTAAAAATGAGCAAGGATATGGTGCTTCTGTATCTCTTAGCCGAGATTTTATGAATTGGTCATTTGGAATAAATAGCCGTTTTTTTTCTGAGCAATATAAATATATTAGTGATGAAGAATTTAATTCTAATATCAAAACATCCAATCTGGTTTATTTTAATTTTTATAACCTTAAATATATAGATGGGCTGAACATAAGTTATATCGATCAGACAAATTATACTTCTAATAATGCTGACCCGAATGACCGCAAAATTTTTGATATTATTGCAAGGAAAAATTTAACCAATAATTTGTATTCAACCTTCGGTTTTTTTAAAGATTTTGGAGATGATGAGGACTATGGGTTTAATATTGCATTTAATTATAATTGGGTTGGAAAAGGTCAAATCAATTTAAACCATGATACTGACAACGATGAAACCCGACTAAGCTTTAGAAAAACAACAATGACACAAAATGGCTTTGACTATGTGTTAGGTGTAAACCGAATTGAAGATGAAATAAATTATAATGCTTATGGGTTGTGGAAAACTGATATTGGTAACTTGCGTGTTTCTCATGATGAATATAAAGATAATCGAATTTCACAAGCCATGTTTGAAGGTGCATTAGTTTGGTTAGGTAATAAAGCGGCATTAACCAAATATGCCGATAATGCTTTTGCCCTTGTTAACGTCAATAATCATTCAAATTTGGATATTTATAAATCCTCATCATTGGTCGGTAGCACTAATGATAAAGGCTATATGTTTGTACATCATATTATTCCTTACATAAATTATGATATTTCTTTTGATCAGAATCAGTTGCCTATGGAGGAAACTTTTGAATCTTCTTCTAAAAGATTGGTTGGCCTAGATCAACGCGGATATAAAATCGATTTTCCCATTTATAAAACAAAACGCCTTGCTATAAATATTAAAGATATTAATGGAAATAACTTATTGGCAGGATCAGAAGTTCAGGTAGAAGGAATATCCACAGAGCCATATTTTGTGGGAAGTGATGGGATCGTCTATTTGTATGTATCCAAGCCTGATCGTTACAACCTTGTAGTTAAGACGCAAGGGGGAACGCAATGCCAGTCTCAATTTGTCCTTAATCAGAATCAATTCGAAAATTTAGCTAATCAGGTTTTGAGCCCCGTATGTAAATAGGAGTTGAAAATGAATAAATTCATTTTAATAATTTTAGGCGCATTGATGAGTGAAATGGTTGCTGCTCAACAATGTTCAATTGATGGATTTACTAACTCGGAAATGCGCTTGGCAAGTTATCAGCGTAGTCAGTCGGCAACTTCATTTAATATTTCATGCGATGCGAGCTATTCGATTTTATTTAATAGCCAAAATTTAATCACACCCAATGGAATGAGTTATATTTCAAATGGGCCATATAAATTAAGGACCAAGTTGAATTTGAGAGGAGCAAATCAAAATTTATGGGGAGTGCACCTTAATCAGGCTGGAGCACAAAGACAAAAATATATTATATCTGTACAACTTGAAGATAATCCTTTAAATGGTGTTCCCGCAGGAATCTATCGAGATCGAGTTTCAGTTGATATTTCATTCTAATATAAATTCGATTATTAAATAAGTTGCACAATCTTTAGAGTGTTTTGAGTTGATTAATAATAAAAGTGAGTAGGGCTTATGAGATTTATTTCGATAATTTAAGTGCCGTCCCAAAATAGTTTTTTCGGAAGAAAGTTTACTGAAGCTTATTATTTGAATGATTTTATATATTGGTATGAGGGAATATAGAAGCTTTTATGAATACGGATCGGCAGTAAAGAAACATTTAACGATCATGTTACATGGGCAATGCTTTAGTCTTTATTCACTTTTACCTTATAAGACGTGTCAATAAACGGTCATATAATAATCATCAAACTGAAAGAAACAACATCTACGCTAAGTTTAAAATAACGACATAGGTGTTGTATGACAAATTTATATGCGACCAGTCTGCTCAAACAACAAGATTTTCCAGAAACTTTTCAATTTTATTTTAAACAAAAAAAGCAAGATATTAGGTGTGATGAGACCCAGGTTTTAAGTGACTTGGTTCGTCCACGCCTAAAAATAGCTATTGTCACTGAGACTTGGCCTCCAGAAATTAATGGAGTGGCACTCTCTTTACTACAATTATGTAAAGGTTTACAAAAACAAGGTCATAAAATTTTACTGATTCGACCAGAGCAACAGCCGACTTGTCATGACTTTACACCTAATAAAGAGTGTTTGGTCAGAGCACAATCTATTCCCAAGTATCCAAACCTTCAATTTGGTTGGCCACAATTTTTAAAACTATCATATGCACTGGATGTATTTGTACCAGACGTTGTGCATATTGTTACCGAAGGACCCTTGGGTTTGAGTGCTCTGCAGGCTGCAAAAACCAAAGGAATTCCTGTTTCAAGTGGCTTCCATTCACCTTTTCAAGAATTTAGTCGCTTCTTTGATTTGGCTTTTTTAGTTAAGCCTATTCAGCGCTATTTACGTTGGTTTCATAACAATACACAAATGACATGTATTCCCAGTAAAGATACAGAATATATTTTAAGAAAGTTTGGAGTTTGTTGTCCTTTGGCTATTGTCGGGCGTGGTGTGGATGTTGCATGTTTTTCTCCAGAATATCGTTCGGATGCTTTGCGCCAACAGTGGAAGGTAACTCCAGAAACCAGGGTAATGTTGTATGTAGGACGGTTGTCTCCCGAAAAGGAAATAGAGGTTGTGGTGAATGCATATATGGCTATGAAGCGAGCGACTCGGCAGGATGTAAAACTCGTTATTGTTGGTGATGGGCCAGATCGAAGCCGATTGGAAATGTTATGCCAAAGTCATGACGTTATTTTTATGGGAAACTTAAGCGGTTTGAATTTAGCTCAGGCCTATGCTAGCGCCAATGTATTTGTGTTCGCCAGCCAAGTGGAAACTTTTGGTAATGTGGTGCTTGAGGCTATGGCGAGCGGTTTGCCGGTCATTGCTTATGATTATGCCAGTGCGCACTTGTATGTCAAAAATGGTGAAACTGGCTGGTTAAGTCCTTTGGGTCGGATGGATAAACTGATTCAGTCGATTGATCAATTACCGAATAATCAACAGTTAAAATACATGGGGATGAAAGCCCGTGAAACAGTAATGGATGCAGGATGGCAGCATCCGGTACGACAATTTGAACAGGCACTCTATGGAGTTGCCAGAGAGAGGCAAATGACATCCTGAATTTTAAGCAGACGCTTAAAGGAGCATCATCATGAAATTAAAAAAAGCAATAATAACGATGCTGGATCTCGATTTAAAAGGATGTTTATATCTGAATCATTTCTCCCATTCACAAACTGTCGCCTATTTTTTTAAAATTATTAGCCGTCTGGGCAATGGTTTGTTTTGGTGCCTGATGTTGGCCAGTCTTTGGGTGTTGGAAGATAGCTTTTATATAGAGCAATTGCTATATATCTTGATTAGTGGATCTGTGGGTTCTGCAATCTATAAAATTTTAAAACAAAAAACCACGCGTCCTCGACCTTATCAGGTGCATCAAGTAGTTATGTTACAAGAGCCGCCGCTAGATCATTTTAGTTTTCCGTCTGGACATACCTTGCATGCCGTCATGGCCAGTACAGTGTTGGGCTATATTCAGCCGATGTTACTTGTTTTTATGTTGCCGTTTACGCTTTTGGTTGCCGTCTCGCGTATGGTTTTAGGGCTGCATTATCCGAGTGATGTGATTGTAGGTGCATTGATTGGGGTGTTGGTTGCCACTGGCATTATTTTTACCGCGCCATTTTTAAATATCGTGTTATAAAAATGTCTTTTAAAAATCGAAAAACTCTCTCTCGATTTTAGGAATTTGTTAAAGTAGGGCATTCATTTAGCGTTTAGGAATAACCATGGGTTTACGTTGGACTGACACCATTGATCTTGCCATTGAACTTTCTGAAGCCCATCCAGATGTCGATCCACAATGGATTCGTTTTACAGACCTGCATGCCTGGGTTTGTGCATTGCCAGACTTCAAGGATGACCCGGAAAAATCGACTGAAGGTCTGTTGGAAGGGATCCAAATGGCGTGGATTGACGAAGTTCGTTAATCAGTAAATCGAAAAAAGCAACTTTTTACATATCAAAAGCTGATACTTGCTGATTATCTCGGTATAATGCGGCAAAATTTTCTCGTCAAATTGACATAAGGAGCCAATCATGGCTATCGAACGCGCTTTATCTATCGTTAAACCAGACGCAGTTGCTAAAAACCACATTGGCGACATCTTTGCTCGTTTTGAGAAAGCTGGTCTTAAAATCGTTGCAACTAAAATGAAACATTTGACTCAAGCTGAAGCTGAAGGCTTTTACGCTGAGCACAAAGAACGTGGTTTCTTCGGTGACCTAGTTGCATTCATGACTTCTGGTCCTGTTGTTGTATCTGTTCTTGAAGGCGAAAACGCTGTTCTTGCTCACCGTGATATCTTGGGGGCGACTAACCCTAAAGAAGCTGCTCCTGGTACTATCCGTGCAGATTTCGCTGTAAGCATCGACGAAAATGCTGCTCACGGTTCTGACTCTGTAGCATCTGCTGATCGTGAAGTTAACTACTTCTTCGCTCAAACTGAGATTGCTCCACGTACTCGTTAATTCGAAGTATTCAAGCCAGATAAGTGTTATTATACTTATCTGGTTTTTTTATTTTCTGAATAAAACTTTGCTCGATTATTGAGCTTCTCCTTTCATCTTTAGACATGGTTTAGGTAATTACACATGAGTACTGAAGTCGTCGCTGTCTCTGCAATTTCAGCTGAACAGCAACCATCTCCATCCACTCCAACACAGCAAAATGCTGTGGAAAAAGTGAACTTACTCGGCATGTCACGTCCGCAACTGGAAAAATTCTTCGAAGATATTGGCGAGAAGAAGTTCCGTGCCGGTCAGGTGATGAAATGGATTCATCAGTTCTTTGTGACTGATTTTGCTGAAATGACCAATATTTCAGGCAAACTTCGTGAAAAACTGGAACGGGTTTGTGAAGTCAGAGCACCAGAAGTGGTACACCGTAACTATTCTAAAGACGGTACCCGTAAATGGGTGTTCCGTGTCGGTGATGGTGACGGTTCACTGGTTGAAACCGTGCTGATCCCGGCAGAAGACAAAACCGGTCTACGTAAAACCTTGTGTATTTCTTCACAAGTGGGTTGTGCGCTGGATTGTTCATTCTGCTCGACCGGTAAACAGGGTTTCCAGCGTGATTTAACCCCTGCAGAAATCATCGGTCAGCTGTGGATGGCAAACTATTCTTATATGGAAGAAGTGCCTGTTGCAGAGCGTGAGCGTTCAGTGACCAATGTAGTGATGATGGGCATGGGCGAGCCATTGCTCAACTATGACGCTGTGCTGAGTTCAATGCGCATTATGCTGGATGACTTTGCCTATGGTATGTCTAAACGCCGTGTGACCTTATCAACTTCAGGTGTGGTACCGAAGATTGACCAGTTGGCCAAAGACATAGATGTAGCACTTGCCATTTCTTTACATGCGCCAAATGATGAACTGCGTAATGAACTGGTTCCAATTAATAAAAAATATCCTTTAGAACAGCTTATTGCTGCATGTCAGCGTTATATTGCCAAAGATGGTAACGAAAGTTCACGTAAACACGTGACCATTGAGTATGTCATGCTGGATGGCGTGAATGATCATCCTGAACATGCGCAACAAATGATTAAGCTACTTAAAAATTTACCAAGTAAAATTAATTTAATTCCATTTAACCCATTCCCGCATGCACCATACGGTCGTTCAAGCCGTAACCGCATTATTTCTTTCCAAAAAACTTTGTCTGATGCCGGTTTTGTGTGTACGATTCGTCAGACACGTGGTGATGATATTGATGCTGCGTGTGGACAGTTAGTGGGTCAAGTGGCTGACCGTACCCGTCGTGCGGAACAGTGGAAAAAGAAAATTGCGCAAAGTAATGAGATTATGCGCTCTCAAGGATAATAAAAGGGGACGCCAATTGAGAAAGCCCGCATATAAATTAGCTTTTATTACAACGATTTGTATGTCTGCTATTTTTATCACTGCTTGTCAGACACAGACAACCATGGTGAAGAAAGATCCAGAAAAAGCAATTAAAGTTCGCACTCAATTGGCTGCAGAATATATTAAATCCGGTGATCTGGATTCTGCAAAGCGTACTTTAGACCAAGCGCTTGAAATGAATTCCCGAGATTCTGCTGCGAATATGATGATGGGGATTTTACTGCAACAAGAGGGCAGTAAAGTCAGCATGGATAAAGCAGACGCATATTTTAAGCGTGCCATTTCTGCTGATCCCCAAAATGCGCAAGCGCGTAACAACTACGGTACTTATTTGTATCAAATTGAGCGTTATAATGACGCGATTGAGCAGCTCAATGTGGCGGGAACGACATTGGGTTATGATCAACGTTACAAGGCACTGGAAAATGTTGGACGCATTTATTTAAAACTAGGTGACATGACGAATGCTGAAAAATCATTCAAACAGGCCCTACAAGTAAATCGTGATTCCTACATTTCAATGTTAGAGTTGTCCGAAATTTTTTATTTGAAACAGCAGACCGCGGCTGCGACACAATTGTATGAACAGTTTGTGCGTGGTGTAGGTCAAAAGAATCAAGGTGCGCGTGCGCTCTGGATTGGTATCCGAAATGCACGGGCAAATAGTGACACGATGGGAATGCAGGCACTTGTCAATCAATTGCGTGCGCTTTTCCCGGAAAGTCCGGAATACCAACGTTATCTGCAATTACAGTACAGTACTGAGGCCGTATGGAAGTAAATCCTAATTCACAGCAATCAAATGGTTCAAGCGTAGTACCCAATGCATTAGGAAATGTTCAGCGTCCAGGTGAGTACTTACGTCAAATTCGAATTGCACAAAAGCGTGAATTAAATGACGCTGCCAAAGATTTGAACATGCAAGTGAAAACTTTGACAGCTTTAGAACAAGATGATTATAAAGCTTTGCCGGAAGCGACCTTCATTAAAGGTTACTACCGTATTTATGCCAAATATTTAAAGGTCGATGCAACCGCAAGCATTCAGCGTTTTGATGAAATTTATCAAAATGATACGGGATTATTGCCCAATCATGCCTTAAATAATTCACCGATTAAAATCATGGGCAAACTGCCAGGTTCAAATCGTGATCGCAATAAGAAGTGGTTAAAACGTATTGTTATTGCTTTAGTGGTGCTGTTTGCTGTAGTTGCTGCGGTGATGGCTGTGCAAAACATGTCGTCAAATAAAGAAGATGGCCCAGAAATTGCCCCAGCACAATCTGACGTGGAAGTGTTGAATTTAGATAATTCAACCGCTGTATCGGGTGATCAGTTGGAACTTCAGTTTAGCCGTCCAACCTCTGTGCATATTGTGGATTCAACCGGTAAAGTTCTGGCAACAGGTCGTCAGGCATCGACAGTGAAATTAAATGGTGAAACTCCATTCCAAATTCGTCTGGATGATGCATCAGCTGTAACCTTAACCTTGAATAATGAAAATATTGCGTTGTCACCTTATACAGTGAATGGCAAAGCAGATTTCCGTTTATCACGTTAATGGGTAAAGAGAAGAGCGATATTAATGATTGAAAATCCGATTAAGCGCCGTCCCACTCGTAAAATTCGTGTTGGTTCCGTCTATGTAGGTGGTGATGCACCCATCAGCATCCAAAGTATGACCAATACCGAAACTTGTGACGTTGCTGCAACTGTTGCGCAAATTCAACGTTGTGCCGACGCCGGTGCGGACATCATGCGTGTTTCTGTTCCATCGATGGAAGCAGCAGCGGCATTTGGTGAAATCCGTAAGCAAGTCAATGTGCCCTTGGTTGCCGATATTCATTTCGACTATAAAATTGCTTTGGCAGTTGCCGATGCCGGTGCAGATTGCTTGCGGATCAACCCGGGCAATATTGGTTCGGAAGCAAAAATTCGTGAAGTGGTTGCTGCGGCACGTCACAACGATATTTCCATGCGTATTGGTGTAAATGCCGGTTCACTGGAAAAAGATATTCAGAAAAAATATGGCGAGCCGACAGGTCAAGCATTACTTGAATCTGCGATGCGTCATATCGAGATTTTAGACCGTCTGGATTTTCAGGAATTCAAGATTTCGGTGAAAGCGTCGAATGTGTTTTTGACCATGGATGCTTACCGTTTATTATCAGCGCAAATTGATAATCCACTGCATTTGGGTGTGACTGAAGCGGGCATTTACCGGACTGGTTCAGTGAAATCAGCGATTGCCTTGGGCGGCCTGTTGATGGAAGGCATTGGCGATACCATGCGTATTTCCTTGGCAGCAGAGCCTGAAGAAGAAGTGAAAATTGGTTTTGATATTTTGAAATCATTGGGGCTTCGTTCTAACGGGATTAACTTTATTGCCTGCCCAAGCTGTTCGCGCCAGGAATTTAACGTGATTAAAGTGATGCAATCACTGGAAGAGCGTTTGGAAGATATTCGTACCCCCATGGATGTATCCGTGATCGGGTGTAAAGTGAATGGTCCGGGCGAAGCCAAAGAAGCCGATATTGGCGTTGTAGGTGCAAGTCCGCGTTCACTGGTGTATCGTAATGGCGAGAAAAGCCATTTAATTGATACCAATCAATTGGTTGATGAAATCGAAACTATGGTTCGTCAACGTGTTCTAGAGCTTGAAAAAGCTAAATCTAAAGAGATTATTCGTACAGGTTTTTCTGAGTAGATCATGAGTTCAATTGTCGCAATCAAAGGTTTTAATGACATTCTCCCAACGCAAACTGCTGCGTGGAGACGTCTTGAGCAACATTTAGCATCACTTATGGATGCTTATGGCTACCAGCAAATCCGTTTGCCGATTGTTGAACAGACCAATCTGTTCAAACGTTCAATTGGTGATGCGACGGATATTGTTGAAAAAGAAATGTACACCTTCCTGGATAAGGGTAATCCACCTGAGTCTTTGACTTTGCGTCCTGAAGGGACTGCAGGCTGTGTACGTGCCATGCTCGAACATAACTTGCTTCGCGGTGCGACACCTCGTGTGTGGTATGTCGGGCCAATGTTCCGTTATGAAAAACCACAAAAAGGTCGTTACCGTCAGTTCCATCAATTTGGTGTGGAAACATTTGGTGTGGCTACACCAGATATGGAAGCAGAATTGATTTTGATGACTGCACGTTTGTGGAAACGCATGGGTGTGGCGGATAAAGTTCAGCTTGAACTGAACACTTTAGGTGAGTCGGACGAACGTGCTGCATACCGTGCTGCACTGGTGGAATTCTTAGAATCGCATAAAGCAGAACTGGATGAAGATTCACAGCGTCGTTTAGCAACCAATCCATTGCGTATTCTCGATTCTAAAGATGCACGTACGCAACAAATTCTTGAAAATGCACCGAAACTTCACGACTTCATGGGTGAAGAAACTTTGGCTCACTTTGCGCAATTGCAGCAGTATTTAACGGATGCAGGCGTGGAATTTGTGATTAACCAGAAACTGGTTCGTGGTCTCGACTACTACAACAAAACTGTCTTTGAATGGACAACTACACACTTGGGTTCACAAGGAACGGTTTGTGCCGGTGGTCGTTACGACGGTCTTGTGGGACAATTGAAAGGCAAGGCTGATCAGTCTGTACCTGCAGTTGGTTTTGCGATGGGTATGGAACGTTTACTGCTTCTACTTGAACAGGTTGAAGACAATACACCTGTACGTGATTGTGAAGTATTCTTGTTATCCGATCCTGCATCACAAGGGAAAGCCCTGGTACTTGCAGAACAAATTCGTAATCAGCTGGAAGCAGCAAATAGCAATATTCGCCTGAAAGTCGGTTCCCAAGGTTCGATGAAATCTCAGATGAAAAAAGCTGATCAATCAGGCGCTATTTTTGCCGTGATTGCAGGTGAACGTGAATGGGAAGCACAACAATTAGCTGTGAAAGAATTGGCGACTGCCGAGCAAACTGATGTTGCTGTGGCGAATATTGTGCCATTTTTCATTGAAAAATTTTCTTCAAAATAAGCTTAAAAAACATAAGGAAAAGGTAATCACATGAACGCATTGAGTGATGAAGAACAACTTGATAGCTTGAAATCTTTCACTAAGAAATATGGCTCTGCCATGATTAGTGGGATTTTAATTGCGTTGATTGCCTTTTTCGGATGGGAATATTGGCAGAAGAAAAATCTGGCTGAATCTCAGATGGAAACAGCCAAGGTTCAACAGTTGATGGATGATGCTAAAAATGCGCAAGGCGATACCAACGCATTCAATGCCTTGTCTGCAACTGCGGACAAAATTGTAAAAGAAGCTCCTGATTCTGCCCAAGCTATTCAAACGCAATTGTTGATGGCTAAACTGGCTTATGACAAAGCGGATTATGCACACGCAGAAAGAGCGTTAAAGAAAGTTGAAAATTCTAAGCTTGATGATGCCGGTCTGGTTCAGTTGGTTAAGCTGCGCTTGGCTTATGCTCAGCTTGCGCAAAAAAAATATGATGATGCATTGAAGACATTGGCTGCAGTGACAGATCCCGCTTTTAAAGCGACTGCTGATGAAGCGCTGGGTGATGTGTATGTTGCTAAAAATGATATAGAAAATGCTAAAAAATCGTACCAGAGTGCATGGGATGCACTGGTTGAACGTCAGCAGGAACGTCAAATTTTACAAATTAAACTCGAAAGTGTCGGCGTTTTAGTTGATGATCCTGATGTGGAACGACCAATTTTAGAAACACAAGTGGATGAGTCATGATGGATAGAAAATACAAAATACCGTTTGCGCTGACAATTTTAACATTCGCACTTGTTGGCTGTTCAACCAATAAAATTAAAGTGGAAGAGGTCAAACCGAATCCATTACCTAAGTTGGCCCAAGCCAAAAGTCTTGTTCCGGTATTTTCTCAAAGTGTTTCATCAACATCGAAAGCGGATCCATTACGTCTGCGTTTAGATGTGGATAACGGTGTGATATTTGCCTTAGATCCAAAAGGTGAAGTCGCGGCTTATCAAGGTAAGCAACGTGTCTGGGAGAAAAAAGTTTCTAAACAGGGTTTAAGCTCTGGTGTAGAGGCAGGCGAAGGCACGGTTGTTGTTGGCAATAAAAAAGGTCAACTGTTTGCTTTAGATCAAGCGACAGGCGAGCAAAAGTGGACTGCCCAGTTGTCGGGTGCCATTTTATCTGCTTCATTGATTCAATCCGGTCGTGTGATTACCGTCAGTAATGATGGCACTGTTTATGGACATGATCTTGCCACCGGTCAGCAAGTTTGGACATATAACCTTCCTAATGTACAATTTAGCTTACGTGGAATGGCATCTCCAGTCGCACTCGATCCGCGTACGGTATTGATTGCTTCATCAAATGCCTATGTTTATGCCCTTGATATACTCAGTGGTGTACCGCGTATGCAGCGCCGTGTTGCAGTCAGCGATGGCCGTTCAGATATTCAACGCCTCAATGATATTGATGGCGATCCAGTTGTTGCAGGTCAGTTTCTTGTAACAACCAGTTTCCAAGGACAAGTCACTGTTACAGATTTGGCTTCACAACAAGTGGTGTGGAGTGAAGATGCAAGTAGTATTCAACGTCCAGAAGTAATGAATAATACCGTTTTTGTTGCACAGGCAGATGGCAAAATCACTGCGTATGCACTCACAACAGGTGAGCAATTATGGCAAAACGATAGTTTGCTCAATCGTCAGCTCAGTAATCCTGTTGTGCTCGGACAAGACCTTGTGGTTGGTGATCTAGATGGTGTATTACACTTGATCGATCCAACTTCTGGGCAACTCATTGGTCGATCAAAAACAAGTGGTGAAGTACGTTCACTACGCGAAATTGATGGACAACTATATGTCTCCACCAGAAAGGGCGCGTTAAGCGTTTGGCAGAACCGTTAATTTATGAAACCCGTAATTGCGCTAATTGGACGTCCGAACGTCGGTAAATCAACGTTATTTAACCAGATTACCAAGAGTCGTGATGCACTCGTTGCTGACTTTGCTGGTCTTACTCGTGACCGCAAATATGGCGATGCAGTATTCCAAAATAAATCCTTCATTGTAGTCGATACAGGCGGTATCGGTGAAAGTGAAGCCGGTATTGATTCATATATGGCTGAGCAATCAAAAACAGCCATCAATGAAGCCGATATTATTGTTTTTGTTGTTGATGCGCGTGCGGGATTACTAGCGTCAGATGAACAGATTGCACGAGAACTTCGTACCCTCGGGAAAAAAGTTTACTTGGTTGCAAACAAAGTTGATGGTGTACATGCCGAAGCTGCAGTAGTTGAGTTTTATCAACTTGGCTTTGGCGAACCCATGCATGTTGCAGCAAGCCACGGTCGTGGTGTCGCTCAAATGCTTGAAGACGTGCTTGAAGATGTTCCTGAAGATGAAGATCCTGAGTTGCATGACCAGAATACCGGTTTACGCTTAGCCGTTATTGGTCGTCCGAATGTCGGAAAATCGACCTTGGTCAACCGTTTACTGGGTGAAGAGCGTGTTGTGGTTTATGACATGCCAGGTACCACACGTGATTCTATCTATATTCCGTATGAACGGAATGAGCAGAAATACACGCTGATTGATACTGCTGGTGTACGTCGTAAAGGCAAGGTAGATGAAATGGTTGAGAAATTCTCAATCGTGAAAACTCTACAAGCCATTAAAGACGCTCACGTTGTGGTTGTGGTATTGGATGCCCGTGAAGGCGTGGTTGAACAGGATCTACATTTGATTGGCTATGCTTTAGAAGCGGGCCGGGCAATGGTGATTGCAATCAACAAATGGGACAACATGACAGAATACGACCGCAAGCAATGTAAGCTTGATGTCGATCGTCGTTTTGACTTTATCCCCTGGGCTAAAGTGCATTTGATTTCTGCATTGCATGGTACAGGTGTAGGGGAGTTATATCCTTCAATTCACCGTGCATTTGACTCTTCACATTTGAAAGTTTCGCCTGCGAAATTGACCCAAATTTTGAATGATGCAACTGAAGCACATCAACCGCCAATGATTAGCGGTAAACGTATTAAAATGCGTTATGCGCATATGGGTGGTCAAAATCCACCGACAATTATTGTGCATGGTAACAAGGTTGATAAAACACCTGCGGATTATCGTCGTTATTTGGAAAACGTATTCCGCCGTGTCTATAAACTTGAAGGCACACCAGTTCGTATTGACTTCAAAACATCTGAAAATCCATTTGAAGGTCGTAAAACGCAAATGGATGAACGTATTGCAGCACGTAAACGTCGTTATGTTCAGAAATTCAAAAAAGCTGAAAAGAAATTTAGAAGCTAATTAACCATCTATTGATCATAAAAGCCTGAAGTTTACTTTGGGCTTTTTTGTTTTAAGATATCATTATATTTTGGGGATCAGGGGGTACACGTGAGCAGATTGATACGCATAGATGTCGATACAATTGAGCGTATAGCACCTCTATCTACGGAATTGGATCGCAAGACTAAAATTCAGCATCAAAAACAGGCCATTTATCGTTACCGCAATCAATTGCTCTCCCAGCAATTAGGCACAACCATTCAGCAAGAAGATTTTGCTACGACTCAACATGGCAAACCATATTTGGTTAAATCTCCTAAATTTTATTTTAACCATAGTCATAGTCAAAAAAATTATGTTTTGGCTACCAGCACTAATATGCAGGATTTAGGTGTGGATATTGAAGACTTGGATCGAAAGGTACGCTTTGAAGCTTTGGCATTGCATGCTTTTCACCCCAATGAATTACAGCACTGGAATGAGCTGGAGCAAGATCGTAATTACTGGTTTAAAGTCTGGACTACTAAAGAAGCCGTATTGAAAGCATCTGGCTTGGGGATACATCTCAATTTAAATGAGCTGGAGACTTGGGTGCATCCTGTTTATGATGGAGGATTATGCACTCATCCTTTGATCGGAACATTTGCTTATCAAAATTTCAATTTAGGTCATGTCATGTTAACGGTGGCATGGCGTTCAGAAGCCTCCTGTAAAGGTTTTACTTTTCCAGAAATCAAAATACATTTTTCGTCTTAAAGTTTTTTTAATCAACTTTATGAAGCATTGAGTGCTTCAAAGAGCGTGTTCATCAGGTTCTTTTTTATTTTGATTTCTCTTATTTTCTTTTCGCCAAAAACCTATTGCTCATCCGGTTAATAAACTGCGGGCTGAGCTTGGAAAGTGTCATCAGTATTTTGGTTTTGAATCCTACTGCTTGATGTGTTTTGGTAAACATGGAGTCTTTCACTTGCACACGTGCGTAAATTGCTCGGGCGACATCTTCTGTAGTTAAATGCACGCCCATATTTTGAATGCTGCCTGCATCCATATCTTTAACCATAGCGGTTTGAACAAATAAGGGCATGACATCCAGAACCCGAATACCATATTTCTGCCATTCAATATCTAGCCCTTCGGTAATACCGCGAACCGCAAACTTACTGGCTGAATACGAGACTAAATCAGGTTGTCCATAAATGGCGGAAGCAGAGGATAGATTAATCACACGTGCAAAAGATGCCTGTCTTAGAAAAGGTAAAGCAGCATGGCAACCATTTAAAACCCCGTTAACGTTGATATTGAAAGTTCGTTGATGCGCTGCAATATCGGTCTGCTCAAAAGCCCCTGAATAGAGAATACCGGCATTATTAACTAATATATTAATTTCTCCTGCCCAAGCCTGAAATTCATTTAAAGCCTGTTGCCATTGTTCATAATGACAAACATCAAGTAGACCAGCTTTAGCATTTGTTCCCAGGCGTTGGGCAAGTTTTTGCGCTTGAACAACATTGATATCATAGATGCCGACTTTATAACCATGTTGATAAAACAGCGTTGCAATTGCGGCCCCAATTCCTTGTGCTGCACCACTAATAAAGATACTGTGCATATATTTTTCCCTTTCAGTTTTGTTTTTGTAGCGCTTAATTGTTAGCGATTTTAGCTTGAGCATAACAAATATTGACTGCGAAAAACGAATTTTTTCAAAATGACTGGAGTGATGAAAACATGGATAAATTATTAGCAATAATGCGTGAGTTACGTGAAAAATGTCCCTGGGATCAACAGCAAACACCACAAAGCCTGACCAAATACGCCATCGAAGAAGCGTATGAGGTAGAAGCAGCGATCAGGGAAGGAAATACAAACGAGATACGAAATGAACTCGGTGACTTGCTCCTGCAAGTGGTTTTTCAGTCGCAAATGTATAGTGAAGTTGGGGCCTTTGATTTTAATGATGTGGTAAATGCGATTACTGAAAAGTTAATTCGTCGTCATCCACATGTATTTCAAGCAGAGCAATTTTCACAACTTAGTTCTGATGATGTGGCGGTACTTTGGAAAAAAATTAAACAAAAAGAAAAGCAGGGCAAAGCCCAATCTCGTTTAGATGACATCAAACATGGACCTGCAATTCAGCAAGCGCATGAAATTCAAAAAAATGCAGCACAAATTGGCTTTGACTTTCCCGATGTAGCAGGTGCTTATGGCAAGCTGAATGAAGAGTTGGCTGAATTACAGCAGGCTATGCACAATCAAAATTCCGACGAAATATTCGATGAATTCGGTGATTGTTTATTTTCACTGATCAATGTTGGACGTAAACTGGGACTTTCCAGTGAAATGGCGCTTTTAAGCACCATTCATAAATTTAGAACACGTTTTGCTTTCATTGAAGATCACGCTCAGCAACAACATAAAAAAATTGAGAAGCTATCTTTAGAAGAAATGGATCAACTTTGGGAGCAGGCAAAACAACAATTAAAATAAAAGGCCGATCATGAAAAAAATAATACAGATCCTGAATGCAATTTTTTATATGGCTAGCTTGATGGCAGTGCTGATTGGAACGGCTGCTTATGCTCAACAGTTTGACCAGCATTATTTAAAGTGGAAGGCTGAACAGGAAGCCCAGGATGCACGCTTAAAAATACCGCATGTATCTCCGCCAAAAAATCATTATTTGGCAAAACCTGCTTTACAGGCACCTACCGGGAATAAAATAAGTTTGAATCAAGCCAGTCTGGAACAGTTACAAGAGCTGGCGGGAGTCGGTTTAAAAAAAGCGGAAGCGATTGTTGCCTATCGTCAAAAAAATGGAAAATTTAAAAACATTGAGGAATTACAGCAGGTCAAGGGGATTGGACCGGCTTTATTTGCCAAAAATAAAGACCGGTTAAGCCTGTAGTTTTTGAATCAAGCGGTCAAGAAGAGTGAAACAATATATTGAGCATTGAGATAATCAAATTGCCCTTTGATTGTGTTAGATATATGATTAGCGTCATCTTAGATATTTTACGTTCAGACGTAGGAGACAGCGTCTTTTGCAAACTTTGCGCGCGTCAAAATGTGGTTTATCAACCGCTCAATTACCTTCTTCCATATTAGATGTTATCGATGCTTTAAATAAGGCAGGCTTTGAAGCTTATATCGTCGGTGGTGGTGTCCGTGACTTAATGTTGGGTCTTAATCCTAAAGATTTTGACGCAGTCACCGATGCAACACCGGCTCAAGTGAAAGAAGTTTTCGGACGGCGTTGTCGTATTATTGGACGACGTTTTGAGCTTGCTCATGTCTATTCAGGCCGAGAACTGATCGAAGTTGCGACATTCCGTGCACCACCTAAAAAAGCAGTCACTTCTGCTTCAGGCATGATTTTACGTGATAATAATTGGGGCACGATTGAGCAAGATTTTGCCCGCCGTGATTTTTCTATTAATGCAATGTATTACCAGCCGCGTAAAGGGATCGTGCTCGATTTCTGTAATGCAATTGATGATATAGAAAATAAAACTTTACGTTTATTGGGCGATCCGACTTTACGTTTTGAAGAAGATCCAGTACGTATGCTGCGTACTTTACGTTTCGCAGCAAAATTGAATTTCAGTATTGCACCTGAAATTTTAGAAATTTTTACCCCGGAAATCACCCAGTTACTGCGTGATATTTCTCCGCATCGTTTATATGACGAATCGCAGAAATTGTTCACCATGGGGCATTTGAATCGCGTGCTGCCGATGCTGATCGATTTTGATATCTGGCGTCAGTTGTTTGCCGATATTCGTCCAGATATTTCGACCTTTATCGAACGCGCAGCCATTAATACCGATCAGCGCATTCAAATGGGTAAAACCATTAACCCTGCATTTTTCTATGCAGTGTTGCTATGGAAACCCTTTTTGGAGCGTTGTGAGTTTTACCTCAATAAAGGTGTAGTTGCTGCAGAAGCACGTGCACAAGCGGGCTTGGATGTATTAAAACGTCAGGCCACCCGTACCATCATTCCACGTTTTGCAGAAACCTTTATTCGTGAAGTTTGGGAAATGCAAACCCGTTTGCTGAATCCAAAACCGCAACAAATCCAAGCTTTAGCGACTCATGCGCGTTTCCGTGCCGGCTTCGATTTCCTGCTGCTTCGCGAGAAGTCTGGCGACCACACCACCCAAGGTATGGGCATGTGGTGGGATTCTTATCAGCTGATGAGTACGGATGAAAAAGAACGTGCCATTAGTCAATACAACCGTCAACGTGCAAAAAGCCGTCGTAAAGCTGCAACAGAAGATGTGATTGAAGCTAAATCCGTCTCTGTTGAAATTGAGCCGTTAGTCAACGAGCCTGAACCACGTAGTCGTCGTGAACGTAAGAGCAGAACCCGGTCTGACAGACCAGTTCAAACAGTTTCTGCAGGTGGTTCAGAGATTGCGTATGACCATCCAATTCTAAAACGTAAACGTGTAAAACGTGATTTAAGCCAAGTTGTTTTTGGACCAACACAATGAGCACAATCACCTATATTGGCTTAGGCAGTAATTTGGGTGATTCACGTCAGATTTTGCTTGAAGCTGTGCAAAAACTGGCAACGCTTGGACGCGTGAAAACATCCAAGTTATATCAAAGTCCACCGATGGGACCTCAGGACCAGCCGAATTATTTAAATGCGGTGGCACAGCTAGAAACTGAATTGGCGCCTTTGGTTTTACTGGATGAGCTACAACGTTTTGAACAAGAGTCAGGTCGGGTGCGTTTACGCCGTTGGGGCGAGCGTACTTTGGATTTAGATTTACTTGTATATGGCCAAGAACACATTCAAAATGAGCGTTTAACCGTTCCGCATGCGGGACTGTTTGAACGTGATTTTGTGGTCATTCCTTTGCTAGACTTAGATGAAAATATACAAATTAAAGCACAACGATTAAAAGATTTACCCGTGGTTCAACATCCCAGCTTATCTGTTCTGGATGATGAAACTTGGTCAAATATTTAATTTAGGCATGTTCTTGGAACGTGTTAGAGGAACATCTTGATGATTAGTCTCAGCGACTTAAGACAATTTAAAACTGATGGACGCAAATTTTCTTGTTTGACCTGTTACGATGCCAGTATGGCCAAGGCCATGGAAATTGCAGAAGTCGACACTATTTTAATTGGTGATTCTTTAGGGATGTCGATCCAGGGTCGTGATTCAACATTGCCTGTGACTGTAGCAGATATGGCTTACCATACCGCAGCAGTGCGCCGTGGTAATCAGCATGCCTTCATCATGACGGATTTGCCGTTTATGAGTTATGCCACTTTAAATGACGCATTGCTCAGCTCAAAAACCGTCATGCAAGCTGGCGCACAAATGGTCAAAATGGAAGGTGGCGCCTGGTTAAGTGAAACTGTCACTGTTTTGACACGAAATGGTATTCCAGTCTGTGTACATTTAGGTTTAACCCCGCAATCTGTTCATGTATTTGGCGGTTATAAATTACAAGCCCGTACCCGTGCAGCAGCGGATCAACTGATTGCAGATTGTAAGGCTGTGGTTGAAGCGGGTGCTGCATTATTATTATTAGAATGTGTGCCGGCTCAATTGGGTAAAGAAATTAGTGAATTGTTCCCGCATATTCCTGTGATTGGCATTGGTGCGGGCGCAGATACCGACGGTCAAGTGCTGGTGGTTCAAGATATGCTTGGGCTGACCTTTGGCCGTGTGGCTAAATTTGTACGTAACTTTATGAAAGAACAGGCAGGGGAAACTGCAATTCTGGATGCTTTTAAAGCCTACCACGCTGCAGTACAAGAGGGTTCTTTCCCTGCTAAAGAACACACTTTTCAAGTCGAGCTGTAAACATGAAAACAGAAACTACCATTCAAGGATTAACTGCTTCACTGAGTCCGGCTCGATCAGCGCGAAAAATTATTGGTTTTGTTCCAACCATGGGCAATTTACACGAAGGTCATTTAAACCTTGTACGTGAAGCACGCAAGATCTGTGATGTTGTAGTGGTCAGTATTTTTGTCAATCCCATTCAGTTTGGCCCAAATGAAGATTTTGAAAATTATCCACGCACTTTAGAGCATGATAGCCATTTGTTGGCAGATGTGGGATGTGACATTGTATTTGCGCCCACCGTTGAGCAAATGTATGGTAACAAGCCGCGTTTAACCAATATCACTGTGTCTGACATTACCAATGATTTATGTGGCTTACAGCGTCCCGGCCATTTTGATGGCGTCGCGGTTGTTGTGACGAAACTGTTTAATATGGTGCAGCCGAATTTTGCTTTCTTTGGCCAAAAAGATTATCAGCAGCTGGCAGTAATTCGTCAGTTTGTGCGTGACTTGAATATTCCGCTGGAAGTGATTGGTGTGCCGATTACCCGTGCAGAAGATGGTTTGGCACTCAGTTCACGTAATGGTTATTTAAGTGAAGAACATCGTCAGATTGCACCGACCATTTTCCAAAGTTTAAAAGCTGCTGAACAACAACTTCAAAGTGGTGTGGCTCTGGCGGACGTGTTGGAAAGTATTAAGCATACGTTGACACAAGCAGGCTTTATTGTGGATTATGTGGAAGCACGTACTCCGGAATTACAAAAAATAGAAGCATTTGATCAGGATCTGGTTTTGTTTGTTGCTGCAAAATTAGGTAAAACACGACTGATTGATAACTTGCAAGTTAAGTATACTGTGTAAGATTTAGTTAAGGACAGCCTTGCCATGAAGCGTATTTTAATCGTTACAGGACAATCCGGATCAGGAAAATCATCTGCCTTGCAGGTGCTGGAGGATTTGGGATATTACTGTATAGATAATTTGCCCTTGGCATTGCTGCCTGAAATTGTTGCCAAACTGGACAGTGAAAATAATCTGGAACAATTGGCTCTAGGGGTGGATGTACGCAGTACGCGCGCGGATTTACAGGAGTTTGATCATGTCTTTGAACAAATGCAGAGCCATGGTTCGGTCGATATCATTTATTTGACTACACAAGACCAGGAACTTATTTCCCGTTTTAGTGCGTCGCGTCGCCCACATCCCTTAGCCAGCCGTTTTAAAAGTTTGAATCAGTGTATTCAGGAAGAAAAAACCTTATTGCTTCCGATACAATTACGTTCCACAGTTCATATTGATACAACGGATAAAAGTGTGCATGATCTAAAGCACACTTTGTTGTCTAAACTTGGACAATCCGATAACTTAATTTTAATTTTACAATCTTTTGGTTATAAGCACGGTATTCCTCTGGATGCCGATTATGTCTTTGATGTCCGTCATTTGCCTAATCCGCATTGGGATCTGGAATTACGAAAATATTCAGGTTTAGATTTACCTGTGCAGCAGTTTTTACTGCAGAGTGAACAAACCGGCGAAATGTTTGAAGACATTTATCATTTTTTAGATAAATGGTTGCCTGCCTTTGCAGAGGGGCATCGTCACTATATGACAGTGTCGATTGGGTGTACGGGAGGGCAGCACCGTTCAGTATATATAGTGGATAGACTCAAAAAAGCTCTTGAGGCAAAATGGTCTATTCAGGTCTTACACAGGGAAATGAAGCACTGGTCATGATTGACACAACTGTTGACGTAATTAACAAACTAGGTTTACATGCGCGTGCATCTGGAAAGCTAATTGAAGTTACCACCAAATTTCGTTCATCGATTCAAATTGGTAAAGGTGATAAATTAGTCGATGCAAAAAATATTATGTCCTTGCTCATGCTCGGTGCAGGCAAAGGCACAACTTTACGTTTAGTGCTTGAGGGTACAGATGAAGAACAAGCTTTATCTGAAATTCAGGCGCTATTTGCAGCAAAATTTTACGAGGCAGATTAATCGTGGCACGTCGACCGCAACAGCGTTTTACTGAAGATGACTTTGAAACTTTAGAAGGACGTGCAAGCAAAACCGAACAAAAAAAAGCAGTTCAGCGTATGGCTGCTTTAGGTGAACAACTCGCTGAATTGAGTCTTAAACAAATTCAGAAACTCCCTGTGGAAGAACGTTTAATTGAAGCATTGGAAGATGTACGTTTAATTACTTCACACGAAGCCCGCCGCCGTCAGTTCTTACGTATTGGTAAATTATTACGTAATGAAGATGAGGCAGTCATTTTGTCTTATTTAACTCCGCAACAAGGTGCGAAAAAAACCGCACAGTTGCAGCGTTGGGTTGACCGAATGATTGCACAGGGTGATCCGGCAATCAAAGAATTCATGAAAGCGCATAATGCGGCAGAACATCATCCGATTCGTCAGCATATTTTGCGTATTCAGCGTGACATCAGCAAACAGTTGCCTGAAGAACAAATCGCTGCTTCCAAGTTGAAATTATTTAACTATATTCAGCAAGTGGCATTGATTTCAGATAACTGATTTTTTGTCCTGATAGAAATAAAAAAGCGGCTCATATGAGTCGCTTTTTTATGCTTTGGTATTTCTCTCTTGCGCTTTGCGAGAATGCAGTGCATTGTCGCTTGCTCAGGGAGAGAGTTAGAGAAAGGGCTGACCTTTATTTCAAAAAATATTTTCAAATAACCAATTTTTATACAGCTAAGTAAAAATCACATATTTCTTCAATGTATATGACCTCTGCCTAACCCTCTCCTAATATGAGAGCGAACTCCTATATTAGAAGGAAGGTTGGGATGGAGCTTGTTGAAGTGTTATTTAGAAGAAAAAAATTATTGAAACTCACCTGTAGCCCGCTCTTTTGCCCAGTCACGCAGGATAAATTTTTGCAGTTTCCCAGTCGATGTTTTCGGAATTTCTGTAATCACCAGATCTTTAGGCACTTTAAAGCGTGCTAAATGTTGTTTGCAGAATTCAATCAGTTCTTCAGCTGTTGCTGTTTTACCTTCTTTTAGTTCCACAAAGGCACACGGCACTTCCTGCCAGCGTGGATCAGGTTTTGCTACCACGGCTGCAGTAAGAACTGCAGGATGTTGATACAGTACTTCCTCCACTTCTAGCGAGGAAATATTTTCACCACCTGAAATAATCACGTCTTTGGAACGGTCGGTAATTTTTGCATAGCCATCTGGCTGGCAAACAGCAAGGTCACCGGTATGGAACCAACCACCAGCGAAGGCTTCTGCTGTCGCTTCAGCATTTTTTAAGTAACCTTTCATCACGATGTTGCCACGGAACATAATTTCACCCATGGTGTGACCATCATGTGGAACTTCTTGCATGGTTTCAGGGTCAAGTACTTTCATGCCGTCTTGTAATGGGTAAGGAACCCCTTGACGTGAATGCAACTGCGCTTGTTCCTGAATCGACAAATCACTCCAGCCCGCTTGTGATGCGCAAAGTGCAGAAGGGCCGTAGGTCTCTGTTAGGCCATAGACATGAGTAACGTTGATGCCAATATTGCGCATGCCTTCAATAATGGCTGCTGGAGGTGCCGCACCCGCCACCATCACTTCGACACGGTGATCAAGCTTGGCCTTTTTCTCTTCAGGTGTGTTGATCAGCATGGACAAGACAATTGGCGCACCACAGAAGTAATCCACTTTATGTTCAGCAATCAATTTGAAAATCAGTTCTGCATCGACTTTACGCAAGCAGACGTTGGTACCGCCGTTAGCAGCCATGGTCCATGCAAAGCACCAGCCATTACAGTGGAACAGCGGCAGGGTCCATAAATAGGTGGCACGAGGCGTCATACCGCAGGCAATGATATTGCTGGCTGCGTTAATGTAGGCACCGCGGTGATGGTAAACCACACCTTTAGGATTGCCCGTGGTTCCAGAGGTATAACTTAAGCTGATGGCATCCCATTCATCTTGGGGTAAATGCCATTCAAAATTTGCGTCACCTTGTGCAATCCAGTCTTCATATTCAACTTGACCAATCGGCGTCGAGGCATTTTCATATTCTTCGTCAGCCACATCAATCACATAGATGTCTTGTTTAATGAGTGCGAGTGCTTCTGTCGCAAGTGCAGTAAATTCAGGATCGACCAATAACACTTTGGTTTCAGCATGCTCAAGCATGAATGCGAGTGTCTTGGCATCTAGGCGCGTATTTAAGGTGTTGAGTACAGCACCTGCCATAGGGACAGCAAAATGCGCTTCAATCATGGCAGGAACGTTCGGCAGCAGTACAGAAACGGTATCATTTTTACCGATGCCCAAGTTTTGGAGTTGGTTGGCAAACTGACGGCAACGATTGTATGTCTCACGCCAGCTAATACGGCGCTTACCGTGAATAATCGCGTTCTGATTTGGATAGATATATGCTGCGCGATCAAGATAGCGTAAAGGTGACAACGCTACAAAGTTTGCAGGGGTACGCGGTAATTCATCGTATGCGCTAACCATTTTAAAACTCCATTCTGTATTTATTTTCATATCCTGTTAAAAAGATATGCACTTCTCAGTAATCTTGCATTTATGCTTTAGTCGAGTGCATTTTTATAATTTTTAACATATTGAATATTAATGAAATTATTTTAGAGCACTCAAATATTTTGAACGCATGGGTTCCCATGTTTGATTTTTTAGGTATTTTACTCTAGTTGAGCAATTAAAATAATATCAGCCAAGGAATAATAATGAAAATACAACAGGCGGATGAAACATGGCGAAATTGGTCAGGCAGTCAGTACGGTTCTCCTGAGATTTTTAAGCCCAGAAAGATCTATGAATTGCAAAAGATCGTGAAGGCGCATGCGCAAATTCGTGCAGTGGGCGCAGGGCATTCGTTCAGTGCTTTAGCCAAGACGGATGCAGTGCTGATCAATCTCGATCATTTCCAAGGCGTGGTTGCCTTTGATGAAAATCGCACCCAATGCACAGTACAAGCCGGCACGCGTTTATATGACTTGGGCGAATATCTTGCCCCCATCCATCAGGCTTTACCTAATCAAGGGGATATTGATCAGCAAAGTCTGGCGGGCGCCATTTCTACCGGAACGCATGGTACGGGTTTTGATTTACCCTGTTTATCGGCTTTTGTAGAAGCTTTTGAATTGCTGACCGCAGATGGCGAGCTGCTGCAATGTGATCGTCAGCAAAATACCGACATATTTCAGGCCGGACGTGTTGCCTTGGGCAGCTTGGGTCTACTGACAAAAATCACCCTGCAAAATCGGCCCAGATATAAATTAAAAGAACAGATCCGACTGTGTCCAATACAGGATGTTTTTGCAAATATTGATCAATGGAAATATCAGCATCGGCATATTGAATTTTGGGCTTTTCTGCATTCCAATCAGGTGATGCTGAAAACCCTGGATGAAACGGAGGATGACATTCAGCCGAGGCAGGAGAGCTGGCCTTCGGAAGACGCTTTGCTGACCCTATGTTCGGAATTGACGCGAAGGTTGCCTGCAACGAATCCCTATCTGCAAAAACTGCTGAGTGTCTTTGTCAAACCGACTTGTTATGTGGATTGGTCAAATCAGATTTTTCCGACTCCGCGCAAGACCAAATTTAATGAAATGGAATATCAGTTTCCGGTTGCGCAAGGTTTGCAGTGTCTGGAGGAGGTTCTATATAGCTTACGCAAATATCAAGTGCCGATGTTTTTCCCGATCGAATTTCGTTATGTCAAAGGCGATGATATCTGGTTGAGTCCTTTCTATGCCCGTGATTCGGTCTCCATTTCAATCCATCAGTTTTACAAACAGGATTATCACGTCGTATTTGATTTGGTCGAGCCGATTTTACAGAAATATCAGGGACGCCCGCATTGGGGGAAATTGCACACCATGACAGCCGCTTCACTACGTGATCTTTATCCGAAATGGGACGATTTTATAGCGTTGCGTCAACAACTGGATCCCAATCAAAAATGGCTGAATCCGTACTTAAAGCAGCTTTTTTTAGTTGAGCAGTCGGGGGAGTGATGCAACCGAATTATTTTCAGCAATTAACCCAGGATTTAAAACAGCAGGGAACAGGCACGCCGCAACTGATTTTAGATTTAAAAACTTATCAAGATAATCTGGACTATGTACAGTCAAAATTGCCTACGCAGTTAAAACCACGTTTGGTAGTGAAATCACTGGCCAGTATGCAGCTGCTCAAAATAGCCAGCCAAAAGCTCAATACTCAGCGTTTTATGCTGTTTCATCTTCCGCATATTGCAGAGATTGTGCAGACCTTTGAGCAAGCCGATATTTTACTGGGTAAACCCGTGCCGATCCGGGCAGTAGAGTTGTTTTATCAAAGCACTGCACAACACAATATTTATATTCAATGGCTGATTGATGATCTGGGACGATTACAACAATATCTAGAACTCGCACAACGACTCAGCATCAGGCTGAATGTGAATATTGAAATTGATGTGGGGTTGCATCGGGGTGGAGTGCAAAATTCGCAGCAATTTGTGGCATTGCTCAATCTGATTCAACAGTATCCAGAACATCTGAAACTATCAGGTTTAATGGGCTACGATGCGCATGTTGCCAAGTTACCGAAAATCATAACAAGCCCTGAAAAAAGTTATCGACAATCGCAACAAACTTATCAACACTATAAAGCCACTCTTCAGCAGCAATTCCCGGATTTATGGCATGAAGGTCTGTGTTTTAACGGCGGCGGCAGTCCGACCTTTATGCAGCATTGCCAGCAAAGTGTCTGTAATGATCTGGCTTTTGGCTCGATGCTACTCAAGCCGAGTGATTTCGATCTGGAAAATTTATCCGTTTTAAAGTGTGCACTCTGGATTGCCACCCCGGTATTGAAAGTTTTGCCCTATAGTCAATTGCCCGGTTTGGAAGTGCTGAATCATCTTCCACATAAATATAAAGCTTTGTTTGTGTATGGTGGTTATTGGCGAGCAGATTATATTTATCCTGAAAAAAGTCAGCCGCATGTGTTGTATGGCCGCAGCAGCAATCAGGAAATGCTACAGGTGCTTAAACCGTGTGACATTGCAGTGGATGATTATGTGTTTTTAAGGCCGACTCAGAGTGAAGCGATTATTCCGCAATTCGCTCAGCTTTATGCTTACGTGCAGGGCAAATTCGAAATATGGGATAGCTTTAGAGAATAAAAACAAAACTGAAAATTTCCTGATCTGAGTAAAGGCAAAGCATTGGCAAATAAATTCAAAATGAGCCAAATCGCGAATTTTCTAGGTGAAAAGGTTTAATCCCGTGGATAAGACGTGTAAAATTCAAGTCGATTTTTATTTATCCACCGTTTTTATCTTTTGAGGTTCTCCTCGATCATAATCTCGCGGTGATATGCCCCATGGTACGGGGCATCACTCCTTAAGGATTTTCTTATGCCAATTATCACTTTACCCAATGGCGATCAAAAACAATTTGATCACGCCGTATCTGTGATGGACGTTGCGCTTAGCATCGGCCCTGGTCTTGCAAAAAATACAGTTGCAGGTCGTGTAAACGATCGTCTTGTTGACGCGTCTGACTTGATTACTGAAGATGCAACCTTACAAATTATCACGCCTAAAGACGAAGCAGGCGTGGAAATTATCCGTCACTCTTGCGCGCATTTGGTCGGTCATGCTGTTAAGCAATTGTTCCCAGAAGCGAAAATGGTAATTGGTCCGGTCATTGAAGAAGGTTTCTACTATGACATCTGGATGCCACGTCCATTCACATTAGACGACATGGCAGCGATTGAAGAGCGTATGAAAAAGCTTATCGATCAAGACTATGAAGTCGTGAAAAAAATGACTCCTCGTGACGAAGTGATTGCAGAATTCACAGCACGTGGCGAAGAATACAAATTACGCTTGATTGCAGACATGCCTGAAGAAACTCAAATGGGCTTGTACTACCATCAAGATTATTTGGATATGTGCCGTGGTCCGCACGTTCCAAACACTAAATTCTTAAAATCATTCAAGCTGACTAAAATCTCTGGCGCTTACTGGCGCGGTGATGCGAAGAATGAACAGCTACAACGGATCTACGGTACAGCGTGGGCGGACAAGAAACAGCTTGCGGCTTATGTAAAGCGTATTGAAGAAGCTGAAAAACGCGATCACCGTAAAATTGGTAAAGCGCTTGATTTGTTCCATATGCAAGAAGAAGCACCGGGTATGGTGTTCTGGCATCCGAACGGTTGGACCATTTACCAAGTGCTTGAACAGTACATGCGTAAAGTTCAACAAGACAATGGTTACGAAGAAATCCGTACCCCGCAAGTGGTTGATTTTACGCTTTGGGAAAAATCGGGACATGCTGCAAACTATGCAGATAACATGTTCACCACGCATTCTGAAAACCGTAACTATGCCGTTAAACCAATGAACTGTCCTTGTCACGTACAGGTGTTCAACCAAGGGTTAAAATCGTACCGTGATCTACCGGTACGTTTGGCAGAGTTTGGTTCATGTCACCGTAACGAACCATCTGGTTCACTACACGGTATTATGCGCGTACGTGGCTTTACCCAAGATGATGCGCACATTTTCTGTACCAAAGAACAGATTGGTCAGGAAGTTGCAGACTTTATCAAATTGACACTAGATGTATACAAAGATTTTGGCTTCGAAGAAGTACAAATGAAATTGTCGACTCGTCCTGAAAAACGTGTCGGTGAAGATGCGCTTTGGGATATGGCAGAAAAATCTTTGGCGGATGCTTTAGATGCTGCTGGTCTTGAATGGGATTTACAGCCGGGTGAAGGTGCATTCTACGGTCCGAAAATTGAATTCTCGTTGAAAGACTGCTTAGGTCGTATCTGGCAATGTGGTACTATTCAGTGTGACTTCAATTTACCAGGGCGTTTAGACGCATCTTATGTAACAGAAGATAATGATCGTGATCAGCCTGTAATGTTGCACCGCGCAATTCTTGGTAGTTTTGAACGATTTATTGGTATACTTATTGAGCACTACGCTGGTTTCATGCCACCATGGTTATCACCAGTTCAAGCGTGTGTAATGAATATTACCGATTCACAAGCTGAAGCGTGTGAGTCAGTCGTCGCTAAACTTAAAGAAAGCGGAATTCGTACCATTTCAGACTTGAGAAATGAGAAAATCGGCTTTAAGATTCGTGAACGTACTTTAGAGCGTATTCCTTACTTACTGGTTCTTGGAGACCGTGAAGTAGAGGAAGGTACAGTAAATGTCCGTACCCGCTCAGGAAAAAATTTAGGTACTATGTCAATTGATGCCTTCGTTGACCTAGTGAAAGCAGCCGTAGCCGAACGTGGCCGGTACATTGTGGAGTAAGAAAGATTAAACAGCCTGACCGTAACCAACAACAAGGTGCTAAAAGCAATCGTCCTGCATTAAATGACGAGATCCGTGCGAAAGAAGTACGTCTCGTTGCTGCAGATGGTGAACAAAAAGGCATCGTTTCACTTGCTGAAGCGTTGCGCGCTGCAGAAGAAGTTGAGCTTGATCTTGTTGAGATCGTTGCCAATGCAGAGCCACCTGTTTGTAAAATCATGGACTTTAACAAACATTTATTCGATCTGAAGCAAAAGCAAAAAGATGCGAAGAAAAAACAGCATCAAGTTCAGGTTAAAGAGATTAAGTTGCGTCCTGGTACAGACATTGGTGATTACAACATCAAGTTGCGTGCAATTCTTCGTTTCTTAGAGGAAGGGAACAAGGTAAAAATTACCTTGCGCTTCCGTGGTCGTGAAATGGCTCACCAACAATTAGGTCTTGCTCAATTACAAAAAGTTGAAGCAGACGTAATTGAATACGGTACAGTCGAACAAGCACCAAAAATGGAAGGTCGTCAAATGGGCATGCTCATTGGACCGAAACGTAAGAAATAAGCATGCGTTGATCCATTAATAAAAAAGCACTGCAAATGCAGTGCTTTTTTATATCTATATTTTTTTATTGTTGTACAGGGCTAGTGTTCTTGCCTGCTTCCACAATCGGAATATTGGCTTCGGTCGGTACATAAATAATTTGCTGAATGCGACCATCGCGTAATGCCTCGCCAAAGGCACCAATAAATTCCTGTTTACGGTATTCCGGATAATCTTTTGCAGCTTGACCCACTAATTGTATGGCTTGAGCACGCAATTTGGCACTTTCCAGTTCTGCTTTGGCCACCTGAACCTGAATCATTTTCGATTGCTCTGCTTCTGCCAGTGCTGCTTGACCATCCATACCTTGTTTCCAAACCTTATAATGTGGCCAACCGAACAGGATCAGAATCATCAGGGCAATAAAACAGATCAAGGCGATTAAGATTGTAAATGGGCCAATATTGGGTTGTCTTGAATAGTTCATTTTTTACCTATTTTTCTTCGTAAAGATAGATTGTTGTTTTTAGATCTGTATCTGGCAGTATATTTTAAATTTAAATCAGGATGTTTTAAGATTTAATTGTTGTGCTTTTTAGGACATTATTTTTTGAATAAAACAGAAACAAGAAAGACCCGCCGATGACGGGTCTTTTTAGCACTTATTCGGTTTTAGATGTCTCTATCTGCTCATTGGTTTTACGTCTGATCGGAATTTGGCGCGGCATCGCTTCCTCAGGAACAGAACGCTGCAAATTTATTTTCAATAAACCGTTTTCATAATCTGCCTGCTGTACCTCAATATGTTCATCTAAGCGTAGCGAAAGTTTAAATGAGCGACTGGCAATGCCTTTATGTAAAAATTCAACCGTATTATCTGAATTTTCTTCAACCGCTTTGCCGGTAATGGTGAGCAGCTGATTTTCAAGATTAATCTCAAGCTGATCTTCATTAAATCCAGCGGTAGCGACCACAATGCGATAGTTGTTATCACCTGTTTTTTCAATATTATAGTTTGGATAATTAGGCGTATCGCTTTGCATTGCATAATCAAATAGATCATTGAAACGGTCAAAACCAATGCTACGACGGAATAGCGGAGTAAGACTAAGATTGCTCATTGATATAACCTCCTGAGTCCAGAAAAGTTTTATAAACAACATTGCAATTCTGTGATGGATTGCATCAACAGTATGTGGAACAATATCTGAAAAGATCATTGCTCTTTTTTATATTGTACTGTTTTGGGTGTTTTCAAGAATTCCTGATTAAAAAAGTGATAAAATTTATAATAGTGAATAAAAATAAATGCTTATACGTAATTTTTTATGTTTTAAGTTTGAGTAAAGATTAATGATTTATCAATATAAAACATGATATAAGTATGGGCACAGTTCAATAATGTCATGTAAAACGAGAACGGCAAAAGGTAGAGAACATGATTGATCTATATTATTGGGGAACGCCCAATGGTCATAAAATTACAATCGCTTTAGAAGAAATGGGCTTGGATTATCAAGTTTTTCCCATCAATATTATGGAAAATGATCAGTTTCAACCTGACTTTTTACGTATTTCTCCAAACAATAAAATTCCGGCCATCGTCGATCAGGATGGACCACGTGGTGAAGCTATTTCGGTATTTGAATCTGGTGCAATTTTACAATATTTGGGGCGTAAAACCGGTTTGTATTATCCAGAGGATGAACAGCAACGCGTTGAAGTTGAGCAGTGGTTGATGTGGCAAATGGGTGGCTTGGGGCCGATGCTTGGGCAAAATCATCATTTTGGTAAATTTGCACCGGAAAAAATCCCCTATGCCATTGATCGTTATGTCGCTGAGACCAAACGCTTATATGGTGTATTGAATAAGCAGCTGATTGGTCAAAAATATGTCGCTGGCGAATATTCAATTGCAGATATGGCAATTCTGCCGTGGATTCTGCGTTATGAATGGCAGCAAATTCAACTCGAAGAATATCCACACGTAAAAGAATATGTGGAGCGTTTAACTGCACGTCCGGCAGTGCAACGTGCATTGGCCATTCAAGTGAATAGCTGAGGGTGAAATTGAAAAATGTTTTTTATGCTAAGATTGCGGAATAACACCGCTTAAATCTCGCAAAAATAAACCACCCGTTGCGGTGGTTTTTTATTGGACCTCATGGCTATGAACGACTTTTTCTTAAATTTGACCCGTATTATTGAAACAAATAAGAAAATTTATTGGGCAATTATCTTTGGTATCGCAGCTTGCCTGTTGCTCATTATTGCTGAAGTGGTGCATATGCAATCCGTGGCAGAAACACTAAAAGCCAATGATCCATCTGTATCTAAAGAAATTTTTCGCGTGATTGCGCATCGTTATGATTTAGCACGATGGTTGGCGATGGCTTTATTTATTGTTTGGTCAATTTATGAGTATAAAAAAACCAAGAAACAACTCGGTCTTTAAAACTCGGCCTTTAAACTGCTATTCGCATAATGCTGTCCTACGCTTTACTGTTTATTTCTGCCTTTGGTGCAGCAACTTTATTGCCATTACAGTCTGAAGCTGTCCTATTGGCCTTGTTGGCCGAGGACAGCCATTCAGTTATGGGGCTGCTATTTGTTGCAAGTTTGGGAAATATTCTGGGTTCCTGCGTGAACTGGTGGCTGGGCTTTCAAATCGAACACTATAAAGATAAAAAATGGTTTCCTGTCTCCGGGCAGCAAATGTTGAAAGCACAGAAAATCTATCAAAAGTATGGCTACTGGTCGTTGCTATTGAGCTGGGTGCCGATTATTGGTGATCCGATTACCTTGATTGCAGGCTTACTGAAAGAAAGCTTTTGGCGTTTTTTATGGATCGTGAGCCTTGCCAAAGTAGGCCGCTATTTATTTATCTATGCCGCTTTTTCAATGTTTTAAAAAAAGAGATGCCTTGCGCATCTCTTTTTATGGCCTAGATCAGTATTTAAATTACTGGCATTGAGCTAAATCGAACTTGATTTCATCTTTAAGGGTCGATTTTTTATAAACCCAATATTTGCGTGGCACATCTACTTTTGTATTTGAGACTGCGCGTACAATTTGTTGGTCTAAAGCGTAAATGCCTGAGCCTTTTTTTACTTTTACTTTTTTCACATCACCCTGTTTATTCACTTTAAAAGTGAATTTCACCGCACGATTGTGTCCGTTGAGTTGTTCAGAGTCGAGATCTAAATCCGGTTGATAACGATACGAAAAGGGTGCTTTTTTGTTGTGCTGTTGAGCCTGCCAGTTTTCAGAATTAAAGCTGTATTGGCAAACTTCAGCATCATCTTCTTGGCTGAGTTTAAGGCTAAAGGTCTGATAGCCAATTTGTGGCAGGGCAGTATCATTTTCGACATGGGGTTTTACATGCGCCTCACGAACCGCTTTAATTAACAAATCGTCTAAATGCGTCAAGCCGGTACTTTCTTGTACACTGGCTTTGCTAATCGTACCAGTTTCATCTGCATAGATCCGGATAATCGCGCTACGGTTTTGATCTTTTAAGTCTTCATTTTTATAGGAAGGATGTGGAAATTTGGTCCACTGAATGCGGGTGGTCAAATGCGCGGGAAGGGCTGCACTTTTCTGAACCGAGAGTTGTTTTGGTGCTTTAGCTGTAGCGCTATAGGTAGCAGTTAAGGGTAAGCTTATAAGTAGAGAAAAACACAGGATTTGCTTCATAAATATTTATTTCTTTAATCAAGCCAGAGGTTGTATCGGTAGCGGAGCATGGTGAGTGCGAAGTATTTCCTGAATTAGAAATACTCGCAAGTCTAAACAGTAAATTAACCTGTTTGATCATCACCTTTCGTGATATCTACGCCAAATAAATCACGGGTTTTTGCCCAGCTCATCGCAACCACCACCATGGTCATGCAGCCACCAAAGACTGTTGCCATAATGGTGCCCATATATTTTGCGGCTAAGCCAGATTCAAATGCCCCGAGTTCATTGCTGCTTGAGACAAACATGCCGTTTACTGCCGCAACGCGGCCACGCATATTCTCCGGTGGGTAAATCTGTAGAATGGTTTGTCGAACCACCACTGAAATACTGTCACAGGCACCGGTCATGGCTAGAGCAAACAGGGATAGCCACATGTTGTTGGAGAAGGCAAACAGTAGTGTAAACACCCCAAAACCGGCCACGGCAAGCAGCATATTACGCCAGGCATTTTGTGTGGGGGGAAACTTGGTTAAAGCAATCATGGTAAAAAGTGCACCAATGGAAGGAGCTGCACGCAAATAACCCAATCCTTCTGGGCCGACTTTTAAAATATCTTCTGCAAAAATCGGCAATAGGGCAATGACCCCGCCAAACAGGACAGAAACCAAATCCAGTGAAATTGCCCATAGCACAATCTTAGTTTTCCAGATAAAGCGGAAACCATCGCCCAGACTTTCCAGCAGGTTATCCGTTTCAATTTTGGGGAAACTGCGTTTTTGCAACAGATTAATCAGGATAAAACAGATGCTCAGCAATACCGCGACTGACAGCAAACTGGTTTCACGACCTAAAAATGCCAGCATAAAGCCGCCGAGCATGGGACCAATAATCACGCCACTTTGCCATCCGATCGTGGTCCAGGTTGCACCATTGGCATAGAGTTCACGTGGAATCAGGAAGGGCTTAAGTGAAGTTGCAGAGGGGTTGTAAAAACCACGAATCGTGCCCAAGCCAAAAATCACGGCGTAAATTCCCCAAGATAGCGTATTGACTCCGATTTGACCTAGGCCATAAGCATGAAACAGCCACCATAAAACCACAGGCAGGGGCACGGCAAAGAACAAACAGATTTTCATAATGGTCTGTTTATTAAAGCGGTCTGCAAAATAGCCGCCCCACAACGACAAGGTAATAAACGGAATTGCTTCAGCTAAACCGATTAAACCCAGTGTCAGTGGGTCTTTAGTGATTTGATAAAGTGAATACGCAACAATAATTTCTTGAATTAAAATGGCGAGGGTGAGACAGAACTGGTTGATCGTGACAATAGAAAAATCACGATAGCGTAGCGCTGCAAAAGCATCCTGTGCGGGAGTCATGTCGGTCCAATATTCTTATGTCGTGATAATTATAATGCTGATGAGTTGATTTATTAATAAAAACATCCTGCATTTAATAGGGGAAATAAAACGAAGAGAAGTAGACGATTGGTCGGGTATTTTGGGCATATCTGCTTTCGTTTTAAGCAAAGATGCTTTAGAATACTGGCTCCCTTACCTGCAGGTCGTTTTTGCAATGGTGCAGACGTTCCGAACAGGTGTTCAAAAGAGGTTGTTATGCCTAAGATGAAAACTCGCCGTGGTGCAGCTAAACGCTTTAAAGCGACTGCTAACGGTTTTAAGCGTAAACAAGCGTTCAAACGCCACATTTTGACCAAAAAATCTGCTAAGCGTATTCGTCAATTACGCGGCTGTGTAATGGTTCACGTAAGTGACGTTGCTTCAGTTCGCCGTATGTGCCCGTACATCTAAGGAGATTATAAATGGCTCGTGTAAAACGTGGTGTACAGGCTCATCGCCGTCACAAAAAAATTCTTGCTCGTGCTAAAGGTTACTACGGCGCTCGTTCACGCGTATATCGCGTAGCGTTCCAGGCAGTAATTAAAGCAGGTCAATATGCTTACCGCGACCGTCGTCAGAAGAAACGTCAATTCCGCGCTTTGTGGATTGCACGTATCAATGCTGGTGCGCGTCTTAATGGTTTATCGTACAGCCGTATGATCGCTGGCTTGAAAAAAGCTCAAGTGATTATCGACCGTCGTGTACTTGCAGACATCGCTATGCATGATGCAGTTGCATTTGCTGCTATCGCTCAAAAAGCGAAAGACGCACTAGCTGCTTAATCGTCTTCGGATGATTGAAAAAAGACCGCTTTTAGCGGTCTTTTTTATTTTTTAGAAGTAGCAAATTGATCAATGATAAAACTCATCATTCTTGATAAAGATGCATGAATTGCAGGCTGATCACAAAGATGCTTGGTCATCTCTCTTCACTTTTATCAAAGCGACGGTTTGCAAACATCGATAAGATAAATAAACCAATCGCAGCAAAGCCAATTGCTTGCATGGCGAGAATGATTTTATGCTGGGTCGGTAAAGCTGAAATTAAAGTGATGAATGCTATAAGCGGCATCACCAGAATGAGAATAGCAAAGCCTTTTTTATAGGGATTATCTGTTGCAATTTTTAAGCTTAATGCTCTTAAGCCATGTATGGCCATGCCGATCACAATGCTAATTCCTGTAAATATAGGTGAAAGCTGTTGCACTGTGGAACACAGATAAATCATCACACAGGTAGCAATACAGACTATCAGCTTGATTTGACGGCTGCATTGATTTGAATACCAAAATTCCAGCATTATTTTTTCTCGTCTGAAACATTGTTTTTATTCATTAAAGACAAAGGTGAAAAGAGACAGATGGCTAAAGCCGTAAAGCCAATGCCTTGTGCACCCGGAATTAAAATTTCACCCTCTTTCATCTGGATAAAAATAAGAGCCAGTAACAGGGCAATCGGAATCCAGGTCAGCAGGCGATATAATAATCCGGTTGGATTTTTTGCGGCAAAATGAATTTTGCAATAACGGCAAATCAGAAAAATAATGCCTGTTCCCAGGAACATCAGAATTGCATCAGGTTTTAGCGGGTCCATCCAGTAAAGCACGCCTGTTGCAATCGCAATGACAGCAAAGATCATAAGTTTACGGAGCATAGACACTTTAGGATTAAACCAAAATTCGAGCATATTCTTCTGATAGATAGATGGGGACTGACTGCACTTTAGCAAAAACAAAGCTAAAAAAGCGAGACTTTTGCCTCGCTAAAAATCAAGTATTTTTCTGTGGACCCCAATCATAAATTTTCTTTTGGTAGGCATACCACATCATCCATAGACCAATTAAAATCATCGGTACAGTCAGGAATTGACCTTTACTCATCCAGCCAATAAACAGCTGTCCATTGTCGGGTTCACGGAAGAATTCCACCACAAAGCGTGCAATACCGTAACCAATCAGGAACAGGGCTGAAACGGCCATACGTGGGCGAGGTTTTGAGCTGAACCACCACAACACAATAAACAGGATTAAGCCTTCAGCTAATGCTTGATAAAGCTGTGATGGGTGACGTACCAATTGCAGCGGATCGGTTGGGAAAACCATGCCCAAGGCAAAGTTTGGATCGGTGACTTGACGACCATACAGTTCGCCCCCAATAAAGTTACCGATACGACCGAACATCAAACCAGTCGGTACGCAAGGTGCAATAAAGTCGAGTGTTTGGAACCAGGTTTTCTGGTATTTTCTGCACCAGAACAGCATCGCAATCATCACTCCCAAGAAGCCGCCATGGAAGCTCATACCACCCGTCCAGACCTGGAAGAGCCAGAGCGGATTGGCAAGGAATTGCTCAAAGCCATAAAAGAACACGTAGCCAAGACGACCACCGACCACCACACCTAAAGCCCCATAGAAAATCAGGTCAGAGACCATATCGGGTGTCCAGCCATCCCGGTGTTTGGTACGATAAGTGGCAAGTCCCCAGGCAAATAAAAATGCCAGTAAATACATCAGTCCATACCAATGGACTTGTAACGGTCCCAGCGATACGGCAACTGGGTCAATATTTGGATAGGTCAGCATTCCTGTTCCTTGTGATTCTGTTTTGCACAGATTTTAGCTGAATGTGATGAAAAATGTTGTACATTCAATGTGTAAAGATAAAGAGCATAGATTATGTGTATTGTCGCTTTAGCTTGGCAAGTCTTGGAAGATACGCCTTTATGTCTCATTTCAAATCGGGATGAGTTTTATCAGCGCCCGACAGCCGGTTTAAAAGCTTGGGAAAATAGCCCGATTATTGCCGGACAAGACCTACAGTCGGGTGGAACATGGATGGGCGTAACAAAATCCGGCAGATGGGCAGTCGTGACCAACTTTCGGGACGCGACCGATAAAAAAATCTATCCAACTTCACGTGGTCATCTGATTCAAGCCTTTTTAGAATCTGATTTAACCCCGATCCGCTTTGCTCAAGCATTAGAAAAACGGCAATGTGACTATGCCGGTTTTAATTTATTGCTTGGCGATCAAGATCAGGCGGTTTATATGAGTAATCGCGGTGAAGCACCACAGGTTTTAGCCAAAGGCGTGTATGTGGTATCCAATGGTTTAATGACTGAACATTGGGAAAAGACCAAACATTTGCGTAAACGCTTTACCCAAGAATTTTTGCCGATGTTGCAGCATGCAGATACACCAGAAGCGGATCTTGAAGTTACGGTGTGGGATATTTTAGAAGATGAACGAAAAATTATTCCCGAACGTCTGCCCCAAACCGGTATTAGTACAGAAATGGAAGAATTGCTTTCATCAACTTTTATTCAAAGTCCCGTGTATGGCACACGCTCTTCTAATTTTTTAAGAATGAAAAATCAAACATGGCTGTGGCAGGAAAAATCGCAACAAGGTCAGACTCAAGGAGAAGTTATTCACATTAATTTGCCTTTAAGCTACTAAATAAGCCACTAAAAAATGCGGGTAACAAGCCAGCTTTTTTTAAATCTAAGCAGGATGATTTTTTATATTGAGATTTAAGCAGAATATAAACCTAGTTGTCCTTCAGTTTAGATGCTACACGCCGTTTGCACGATAGAATTATGTTAGGATTTAAGCCATTCTGCTTCTAGTTAAACTGCATCTTATGACATTGATTCTTCCTTTAATTTCATTCTTGATTGGATACTGGGGAGTCCATGTTTTAACACCGCTACGACAGCTATTGGCTTCGTTACTGGCACGATTGCTTATTCCAGCGATCATTGTCTACAATATGGTGTTTTACCAAGAAGGCAGTTTGTGGCTGATTGGTTTTAGTTTTATCAGTTCGGTATTCTTCTTTTGTATTTTTTATTATTTTAAAAAAGATAAATTACGCGCGCTGTGCTTAAGCTATCTAAATGGGGCTTGGTTGGGTTTTCCCTTTGCCTTGGCATTATTTGGCCCACAAGCCAGCAGCACAATAGTCGCTTTATATATTGGCGGCTCTTTGTTTGGCAATATTTGTGCAGTGATGGCAGTCAGTCAAACCAGGCAAGATCCGAAATTTATTATTAAAAATGTTCTGCTTTCTCCACCGGTAATTGCCCTAAGTCTAGCCGCTATTCTGTCGATCTGGGACTTTACTGCCTATGAGTCACATCCATGGGTGCAGGGGGTGTATCAAGCCAATAAGGTATTGGTGACCTTTACCGGAATGTGTATTCTTGGCATGTGGCTCAGTAAAATTCGTATTGGTTTGAATGACCTAAAACAGAGTCTATTGCTGATCAGTAGCCGAATGTTTTTAGCTGTTTTTGTGTGTTTGGCAGCTTATTATGTCTTGCCGATTCCGCATCAGTGGCTGACTTATGCTGTTATGTTTATGTTCTTTGCCCTGCCACCAGCAGCCAATATTGTGGCTTTAGAAACGTATTACCAAGGCACAGGACATTCAGCGAAATATATTGCATCAGGGACGATTGCCAGTGCAATCTTGATTGGAATTTATGGCGTGGTGTTGCACGTTTTAGTGCCGGGTTTATAAATACAAGAAAAGTTCTCTCTCCCTCTGAGAGATGGTGTAGATAAAGTATTCCTTCTCCTTTTAGGGGGGAGCATCCTCAGAATATAGTCTGAGTGCGCAAGGGAGAGGTAATTTACTATTTAAATCCCTCCCAATCTCCCTTTTCTAAAGGGAGGAGCCAACATCCCTTACGAAGCTAAGCTTCTCATCCCTCCTAAAAGGAGGGAGAATGAATAAGGAAAACTCAGTTCTCCAAACTCGCCTTAAACAGTTGCATCGCCTGACCACGGTGACTGATTTTATTTTTCTCGTCTTTAGACAGTTCTGCACTAGAAATCCCAAGTTCAGGCAACCAGAACAATGGGTCATAACCAAAACCATTTTCACCACGTGCTGCTTCTAGGACTTCACCTTTCCAAATGCCCTGGAAAATTTGTGGAAGCGGATCTTCTGCATGTTGCACCAGCGCAAGTACACAGACAAACATCCCTTCAATCGCTTCGCCGTCTTTACGTAGTGGTTTTAAGTCAGCTAACAGTTTTTTATTGTTGGCAGCATCATTGCCATGTTCACCCGCATAACGTGCAGAATAAATGCCAGGTGCTCCGCCTAAGATCGGTACACAAATCCCGGAATCATCGGCAATGGCCGGTTTGCCTAAAATTTTAGCTGCATGACGGGCTTTGATAATGGCGTTTTCAACAAAGCTCAGCCCATCTTCAATGGCATCTTCAATGTTCAGTTTACCCTGTGGAATTACTTCCACTGGAAGCTTGAGTTCTGCAAACATTTTCTCAAATTCTGCAATTTTGCCTTTATTGTTACTTGCAAGAACGAGAGTTCCTTGAGATAACCAGTCTTGAGACGCCATTGTTGTGCTCTTTGTATCAATAAATATGCTGCTATTTTAACGGATTTTTAGTTCGTGATTTAGTGTAGGACTGATTTTGTAGGTTTGAATTAAACAATAATAAATTTAAGGAAATAAATTGTGATTAGAAGAGCCAAGTTACAAGATAGTGATGCCATACAATACTTGATTCAGCCCTATATTTCTGAGTTTGCCATTCAGACAGAAGGCGAGCAAAAATTTAGTCAGTCTGCTCTGCAAGAGCTCTTGCAATAATCGGAAGTCCATTACTTTTTGTATGAAAGAGCAAATAGAATAATTGATGTAATCGCTTATAGAGAACGGGCACATATCGTTTATTTCTTTGTAGGCCAGGCTGATCAGGGATAGGGAATTGGCCGATTATTATGGAATTATTTACTGCAACATCTGGAAAATGGTAATCATCAGCAGATCAGTGTCAATTTGAGTTGTAATACGGTTGCCGTATATGAAAAATTTGGCTTTGAATGTATTTCAGAGGTTTGCGAATTTGGAGGCTTGCGCTTTATCAAAATGCCTCGGCTCAAATCCTCCTGCGCATAAAAAAGCACCCGAAGGTGCTTTCTAGAGCCGGGCAAAATTACTGCGCTTGAATCCATTTGTCGGCACGGTCACGCGCCATACGAATTTGCTCTTGAGTTAAGTTGGCAGCCAAAGCTGTTTTCTTGCCTTCAGAAAGAGAAATAACTTTATTGTCGAGCATGCCATCACGGGTAGAAAGTTCATACCACTGATATGCACCCACGTAATTTTTCTTTTGCTCTTCCATCATCGCAAGATTAAAGCTGGCACGGTTGTCACCATGACTTGCAGCTTTTTCAAAGTATTTACGCGCTAGAGTTTCATCTTTTTTGGTACCCATACCATCAGCCAGCATACGGCCGACATTCAATTGGGCAGCCGTTAGACCTTGGTCAGCAGCGGCTTTGTACCAGGCAAAAGCTTGCTGTACATCTTTTTGAATATCTTTGCCGAGTTGATATTTGGTCGCCAAATAAAACTGTGCAGCGGCTTGACCAGATTTTGCTGACTTAATCAGGCTATTAATATCCATGACAGAATATTGTGCAGCCTGACTGGAAATAGACGGTGCTGGTGCAACATAATCCGCATGCGCTTGAATGCTAAAAAAACCAACCAGTAGTGTGCTTAATAATATTTTTTTCATAGTGCGCTCACTCGATAAATAGCGACTTCACCAAACAGATTCGGGACATGTTTACTGAGTAAACTACCTTGTTGATCCCCATTCACGGCGAGTCGATTAATAATCCGGATGTCATTTTCAGCACAAAGTGCTTCGAAATCACGGAAAGTACATAAGTGGATATTAGGCGTGTTATACCACATATACGGTAAAGCATTTGAAACAGGCATCATTCCTTTCAAAGCCAAGAAAGAACGGGTCTTCCAATGCGCAAAGTTAGGAAAGGTAATAATCGCTTGTTTCCCCACACGCACCATATCACGCAACAATACGTCTGGTGCATCTACTGCCTGCAAAGCCTGTGCCATAACGACATAGTCAAATGACTGGTCTGCAAAGCGGCTTAAACCGAGGTTCAAGTCTTGTTGGATAATATTTAACCCTCGACTGACCGCAATTGCAATCTTTTCCTGATCAATTTCCAGTCCATAGGCACGAATATTGTGCTTTTTGCCCATATGAGCCAGCAGTTCACCATCGCCACAGCCCAAATCGAGTACGCTTGAATCAGGTTTAATCCATGTCTCAGCAAGTTGATGATCGATACGCATTACACAGTCTCCTGAGGTGTTGCTTCAAGGTGTTCTGCGCCACCTAAAAATGCACGTAATGATTTAACGTAAAGCGGAATAGGGAACAGGAACGAGTCATGGCCTTGTTCTGCATCAATATCGACATAACTGACAGGTTTATGATTGGTGATGAGTGCATCCACAATTTCTTTTGAACGCTGCGGGGTGAAACGCCAATCGGTGGTAAATGAAACCACCAGGAAACGGCATTTGGTATTTGCCATCGCCTTGGTTAAAGACAATTCATATTCACGTGCAGGATCGAAATAATCCAGTGCCTTGGTCATAATCAGGTAAGTATTGGCATCAAAGTTACGACTGAATTGCTCACCTTGATAACGCAAATAACTTTCGACCTGAAATTCGACGTCAAAACCGTACATAAATTTGCCCGACTTCAAGTCACGGCCAAATTTCTGTTTCATGGCTTCTTCAGACAGATAGGTAATATGACCGACCATACGTGCCAAAATCAGACCACGTTTTGGATAGCTGTCATTTTCTAGATAACGGCCGTTATGGAAATCTGGATCTGACAAAATCGACTGACGCGCCACTTCATTGAAGGCAATATTTTGTGCCGACAGTTTGGGTGCACTGGCAATAATCACGCAATTTTTTAGACGATCAGGATAATCCACCGACCATTGCAAAGCCTGCATGCCACCCAGTGATCCGCCAATAATTGAGTACCAGACATCAATGCCTAGACGGTCAGACAGCATGGCTTGGGTTTTGACCCAGTCACGAACAGTAACTAAAGGGAAATCTGGCCCATAAGGACGGTTGTCATTTTCAGGATTTGGCGAGATTGGACCGGTAGAGCCACTGCAACCACCAATGTTGTTGAGCGCAACAACAAAGAATTTAGAGGTATCAATCGCTTTACCCGGACCAATACAGGCATCCCACCAACCGGGCTTTTTATCATCTTCATGATGATAGCCTGCAGCATGATGATGGCCTGACAACGCATGACAAATCAGAATCGCATTGGATTTATCTGCATTAAGCGTACCGTAGGTTTCAACCATAATTTCGAAACGCGGGAGAATGCGACCACATTCAAGCTCTAACGGCTCTTCGAATGAGAACTTTTGTGGGGTAACGAGACCCACTGAGTCAGCTGGAAAAGACACAGGAATAATTCGCCTTAAATCTTTAGGATGTATAAACAAAAGGATACCACTTGAGGGTATCCTTCTAAAGTCATTTTAGTGCTAAATATTATTGCTAATACTTATACGGCAGCTGCAACAACCTGTTCTGTGCTAAGTACACCTTGCTCGATCAAGCGGTTGGTGCAGGCAATGATCGCTTCGATTGAGGCAGTCACAATGTTGTCATGAACACCGGCACCGAATGCAGATTTACCTGTGCCTTTCACTTGAAGCTCGATTAAAGCCAAGGCTTTGGCATGCGCGCCTGAACTAATGCTACGTTCTTCATAGTTCAATACGTCAATTGGCAATTGTAATGCATTCAAGATGGCAGAAATCGGACCGTTACCTTCACCACGCAAGTGCTGGTTCTCACCGTTCACTTCGACATCTAACTCAACCACCTGATTGCCGTTGTCATCAAACAATCTGTAGTTTTTCGCAGAGTAGTTTGCATCTTTGATTGCAACATAATTCTGTTTAAACAAGGCCCAGATATCTTGTGCTGAAATTTCTTTGGCCTGTTCATCTGTCACTTGTTGAACCGCTTGTGAGAATTCAATTTGTAAACGGCGCGGCAATACCACGTTGTAATTTGATTCTAACAAGTAGGCGATACCACCTTTACCAGACTGTGAGTTCACGCGAATGACCGCATCGTAGTCACGACCCAAGTCTTTAGGATCGATTGGCAAGTAAGGCATATCCCACATTTCTTGGTTCTTCTGGAACTCGAAACCTTTCTTGATCGCATCTTGATGCGAACCCGAGAATGCGGTGAACACTAAGTCACCTGCATACGGATGACGCGGGTGAACAGGCAAGCCTGTGCATTCTTCAATGGTGGCAATAATTTCGTTAATGTTAGAGAAGTCCAAGTTTGGAGCTACACCCTGGGTGTACATATTCAAGGCAATCGCTGCAACGTCGACGTTACCGGTACGTTCGCCATTACCAAATACACAGCCTTCGACACGGTCAGCACCGGCCATAATGGCCAATTCAGAAGCTGCAATACCACAGCCACGGTCATTGTGACAGTGCACAGAAATGATCACGCCGTCACGACGTTGAATGTTGCGGTGCATCCATTCAATTTGGTCGGCATAAACGTGTGGGCCTGAAACTTCAACGGTTGCAGGCAAGTTCAAGATCACTTTGTTGGTCGGTGAAGCTTCCCAGATTTCAGTGACAGCATCACAAACGTCTTTTGCAACTTCTAATTCAGTTGCAGTAAAACATTCAGGGCTGTACTGGAATACAAATTCAGTTTCAGGCTGTTTTGCTGCATATTCTTTCACTTTTTGTGCAGCATTGATCGCCAACTGTTTTGCGCCAGCCACATCTACATTCAACACTTTTTCACGGAAAGTCGGTGAGTTGGAGTTATAGATATGCACAATCGCACGTTTCGCGCCTTGTAAAGACTCAAACGTACGTTGGATCAAATGATCACGCGCCTGAACCAAAACCTCGATATAAACGTCATCCGGAATATGATTTTCTTCAATCAATTTACGGGTGAAATCAAAGTCAATTTGCGATGCAGAAGGAAAACCAATTTCAATATGTTTAAAGCCGATTTTTACCAACATCTGGAACATCTTGAATTTCTGTTCCATGTCCATCGGTTCGAAAATGGCTTGGTTACCGTCACGAAGGTCAGTGCTCATCCAAATAGGCGCTTGATTGATTTCATTATTTGGCCATTGACGGTCTGGCAAGTCTACACGTTGATACATGCGACGATATTTTTTACTTGGATCAGCCAACATCATGAGGTAACTCCTTGTGTAGCAGGCATTGCTTTTAATCGTGGATAACGGCAATGTACTACGAATATAGATTGTGTCTATTCTATCAATTTACAAGTAATGCTTAGGATACTTTAGTCGAAAGTCGTAAAATATTGATAAATTATTACGACTTAGCTTTATTACAGCACTTGCAAATCTATAACTAAATATTAATCTATTTATTCCGAAAATATTTTTCTATTTTTGCGTTTACAACAACTTTATAGAAAATATTTTCCTTTAATTTGGCTATTTATGAAAAATATAGTCGGAAGTGATCTCATTTAATGTCGCAGTTCCCGCCAAAGCCATCGTAATCTCAAATTCTTCCTTCAAGATTTTAATCACATGGGCAACGCCTAAAGCACCGGCAACTGCTAAACCATGAATATAAGGTCGACCAATACAAACCGCAGAAGCACCTAAGGCAATGGCTTTAAAAACATCACTTCCACGGCGAATTCCACCATCAACAATTAAAGGGAAATTCGGAGGCACAACGGCTTTAATCTGCTGCAGGGCAGTAAGTGGCGAAATGCAGCTGTCTAAAACCCGCCCGCCATGATTGGAAATAATCAGTCCTTGAACACCAGATTGAACTGCACGTTCTGCATCTTTGGGGTGAACCACACCTTTTAAAATGACCGGCAAAGACGTGTTGGCAATCATCCATTCAATATCCTGCCATTTCGGCGCAATCTGCATTAAGCCATTAAATACCGGATGTTGATCTTCACCAATTTCAGGCAGGGGAATATGTGCCGGAGTATGTGGATGTTGCATGCCTGCAGGTAACTGGAAAAACACCCGTCGTTCACGATCGCGAATGCCGCTATGCGGTGAATCTACCGTAATCACCAGCGCTTTGAAGTTTTGCTGTTCAGCCAGTTTAACCAGTGCCAATGATTTTTCACGATCGCCTTGCCAGTAAAGCTGAAACCATTTATACGGATTTTCAGCTTTGAGATTACGCATATCGGTATTGCTAAAGGTACTTAAAATCAGATTACTGTGTAGTACTTCAGCTGCTAAGGCAGTCGCCAGTTCAGCATCGGCATGGAACAGTTGTTGATGGCCAATCGGGGCCAAAAAAATTGGATGGGGAAAGGTCTGCCCCAAAATTTCACATTTTGTGTTGCCTTGAGTCAGGTCATTTAAATGTCTGGGAATCAGCTGGATTTTTTTAAATTGCTCCAGATTTTCTTGAACGCTAACTTCATCCATCGCACCGCCTTGTAAGTAGTGCCAGGTATTGTCCGGAAGGTGCTTTTCAGCCTGTTGTTGGTAATCGGCAAGCGTCTGTAAATGTGCTGGAATTTGGCTGAACGGCTCAAGGGGTATAACTGGTTTCATAAATCGCCCCATTGGCGCAATAAATTATGATAATGACTGGTTAAGCTGATGATTTCTTCGGAATCGCCCACTTGTAGCCGTAGTTTCATAATGGCCATATCTAAGTTAAATAGCATACTGCGTTGCCAGTCATCTTTCACCATGCTTTGTAACCAGGTAAATGCAGCTATTCGTTTGCCCTGTGTCACCGGTTCAACCCGATGTAAACTTGTAGCAGGGTAGAGAATGGCATCGCCAGCATCCAGCTTCACTTCATGGCTGCCATAATGATCTTCAATAATCAGTTCACCACCTTGGTATTCATCCGGTTCAGATAAAAACAGCGTGATTGAAACATCGGTACGAATCGCATGTCCGGTTGCATTTGAATATTGCACCGCACTATCGATATGATTGCCATAATTCCCCTCATCTTGATAGCAGTTAAACAAAGGCGAGAGGATATGTTTGGGAAGGGCAGCCGATTTTACCTGAGCATTTCGTTGTAATACTTGCATTATTTTCGGAGAAAGGGATTGATAGACAATGCTGTTCACATCAATTTGCAGATTGTTTTTTATTTTTTGAGCCTGAAAGCCGGCGCTTTGCTGACCGTGAACCCAGGCATGGCTGGCATCCAGTTGCTGGCGTAATTCGGCAACTTGCTGTTTGGTTAAAATTTCAGGAATATGTAACATCATCTGCTTTATCTGCATCCCTTGAATGAGTTGGACTCAAAATAAATAATGTGGTGCGTAGGGTCTGTTGATATTTCATCAATGGCTTGCGTCGTCGCAAACATAGACAAAGTGTCAACAGACCTTGGCTCTAACACACTACATTTATACTCAATCTGCTAAGACCTAGCGAATTGCTTAAAACTTATAGTTAAAGGTTAAGGCTGCTGAACGCGGTTGCCCCAATACCACACGACCACCCCCATTGTTTAAGGTGCTGATGTATTCTTTATCTGCCAGGTTATAGACATTCAGGTTTACAGAGGCATTTTTATTGAGGGTATAACCGGCCATGGCATCAAATACCACATAGCCCGGAATGCCTGGCATATTCGCTACTGTAGTGCTGTCCGTAGTCACACGTTTTTGATCATCGACATAACGTGCACCTAAGCCCAGTTTAAAGCCTGCAACATCATAAGTAGACCATAAACTTGCAGTCCATTCCGGTGACCAGCGTTCAGCCAAGGTTGTTGCTGTTGCCGTCTGTTGATTCAGCTGTTTCACTTTCATATGAGCCAGCCCGGCAGAAACATTCCACACATCGGTGATTTGTCCCACAGCACTGAGTTCTACACCATCAACGCGCTTTTTACCTTCTTGTACCGAGAGCTGGGTAATGGGATCAATCGTAAACTGGTTTTCGTTTTCAGTACGGTAAGCTGCAGCATTCAACGCCAATTTGCCCTCTAAAAGATCCCATTTTGTGCCAATTTCATAATGATGGGTTTCTTGAGGTTCTGCTGCCGAGCTGTTTGCACCTGTTTCGGACAAAGTAAAATTCGCACTTCCCGGAGGCGTCAGTGATTTTGCATAAGATGCATAGACACTGCTAAATGGGGTTGGCTTAAATAAACCACCCAGTTTCCAGCTGACCAGCGTGTCATGTGCAGCAAAACTGGATGCGACTAAGGCATTTTCATTACGGGGAATAGCGAGTCCATCATATTCAGTATCATAATAATCGACACGCACACCCCCATTTAGCTGGAAGCGTTCACCAAACTTCAGGGTGTCAAACAAATAAGCGGCAGCTGTATCTGTTTCACCGTTGCTGTAGCCACCGTTATAAACTAAGCCGGGTAATACTTGATTTCGGTCAGGATGGTAAAGATTTGCCCAAGGTGTTGCTACAGTCGTTTCGCCTGGCATTTGAGTTGCTAATGTTTTTGTATGTTGTTGTTCTTTTAACAATTCTAATCCTGCGACCAGATCATGCTCAATGGCACCGGTTTTTAAATTCAGGTTCAAGGTGCTTTGGTTGGCAAGAATCTTATTTTCCTGATCGACACCCTGCCGTGAACGGTTAACTTCCCAGTCTTTTGGATCGGTTGAGCCATTGGTTCTTAAACCAGTTGAACCGGTATTTATTCCAGTTAAAACGCGGTTCATGCTGGTTTTACCCAAACGGGTGATGTGGGTAAATTTTAGATTGTCGGCTAAATCACTTTCAATTTTTGCCGTAAACATGTCTGCATCGACATCTTCATGATCATCCACATGACCATAATAATTTTCAGGGTTGACTTTAGGCGCTGAGCTTAAAGCTGAATCTGCATTGTAAAAACCTTTCATCCCTACAGTCGGAATCCCGCCATCTGGAATATTACGTTGACGAACATGTTGCGAATAGAGATGTAGACGTGTATCGGTATCTAAGCCAAAGGAAATTGAAGGAGCAATGGCCCAGCTATTGTTTTCAAGATAATCCCGACCTTCAACACCGCCGTCTTGTCCCATCGCATTTAAGCGAAAAGCGGTACCACTATTAATCACTTGGTTAATGTCGGCAGTCAGACGTGCATGCTCAGCAGTATTGTAGGTTGCAGAAACTTCTCGGCTATTTTCAGTCTGAGGAAGTTTGCTGGCCAAGTTAATATAACCCGATGCCGACCCGCGTCCTGCTTCTGCACCAGATGGGCCTTTGACTACTTCAATCTGTTCCAGATTAAATACATCCCGAGTAACAGCACCCAGATCACGAATACCATCGACATAGGTCGAAGTTTGAGTGGAAAATCCACGCATCTGGAAAGCATCACCGGCACTGGTATTGCCATTTTCACCCAGTTGCAGGGTAATTCCTGGCGTATTTCTTAAGGCTTCAACCAGGGAGGTTGCACCTTGTTCTTTTAATAATTCTTTTTTAATCACTGAAACTGTTTGCGGGGTATCGACCAGAGGCTGAGTATATTTAGGCGAACTTAGCTTATCCGCTTTATATTTATTTTCTGCATCTGATTTCACGGTAATGGTTGGAAGCTGAGTGACATCTTGTGTATTCGCTGCATGAGCCATCAGGGGGAGAGATGCGGCTAAAGCAACCAGTTGAGCATTTCGATTGTGTTTACGGCTTTTAATCTGTGCCATTGTAGGTCATCCCTAATATCGTATATGACAGAATTCCTTTACTGCCTTGCCACTTTTAAAGTTGGCAAAATAGCAGTAAAAGTGGAGATATTGTTATGGCCTGTAACAATTTATGCGAATTATAATGATAATAATTATCATTAACAATGGTGGTGAGTGTTTAATTGTGATGAAAAGGGATGGAAATATGACTTAATTCAGGTTTATTCATTAGATAAAGCAATCATGCTTAAAGAAAACGATCCGATGACAGTCAAATCTGACTCACAGATAAAACAGAAATTCTTATATTTATAAGTCATTGACTGGGCTAGCCGATATAAAATCTCGACCGCCCATTTATTTTTTTACGTTAAAAGAATTAAAGCTCAGCCCATTTACGCATTAAATTATGATAAAGATTGGTCAGCTTGATCACTTCATCATGTTGATCGCCCAACTGCATACGCAGGTTCTGAATGCTTTGATCAAGATTGAATAGCATATGACGTTCAGCTTCATCACGAACCATGCTTTGCACCCAAAAGAATGATGCAATACGGCAACCTGAGGTCACAGGTGTTACCTCGTGCAAACTTGTGGAAGGGTAGAGAATCATATCGCCAGCAGGAAGTTTAACTTCATGGTAGCCATATGTATCTTCGATGACTAAATCGCCACCTTCATATTCTTCTGGTTCGCTTAAAAAAACCGTACAGGACAAATCGGTTCTTAAGCGCTCATTGGTTCCTCGGATTCGACGAATCGAATTGTCGACATGAAAACCGAAGGCTTCATTATTTTCATAACGGTTAAACAGGGGAGGAATGATGTCTAAAGGAATGGCCGCAGACAGGAATAAAGAATGTTGTCCTAAGGACTCTAAGATAATCGTACTTAAATGATGGGTCAGCGGAAGGTCTTCCGGAAGCTGTTGGTTTTGTTTGACTGTAGCTGAAAGTGTACCCGCAGTGACTTTACCATTGACCCATTCAATTTTATTCATTTCTTCGCGGAAATATTGAACTTGTTCTTTAGTCAGGACGTTAGGAATATGATGAATCACGGCAATACACCTTTGGAAGAATGAATTTTGTATAGCTATAAAAATAGCCTCATTATGAGGCTATTTAAAATCAAATCCCATAAATAATTTATGGGGTTCTGACTGGGTTTTAGTATTTGAAGTTTAGAGACAATACAGCGCTACGACCTTCTGCTTCAGTTGCATAATGTGATGCATATGCTTTAGTGAAGTAACGTTCGTCAGACAAGTTGTTGACGTTCAACTGCAGGTCAACATTTTTGTTTACGTTGTAACGTGCCATGGCATCGTAACGTACATAACCTGGAATATACTTGGTATTAGCAGCATCGCCATAGACTTTATCCATAGCGGTTGCACCAGCACCTAAAGTAAATGCTGGAGTTACGTCATATGTAGTCCAAAAGGTAGCAGAGTTTTCAGGAACATTCTGCATGTGTTTGCCTTTGGCTGGATTGTCTGGGTTACATACACCTTGGCGGTTACAAGAAGGGCCAGGGTTTACGTTTTCACTGTCTAAATAGGTGTAACCAGCCGAAACTGCCCACTTATCTGTAATTTGGCCATTTACGCCAAGCTCAATACCATCAACTTTGGTTTCACCGCCATTGGTATAGGTTCCAGCATCTAGTTGAATACGGGTATTTTGTTTTTCAGTACGGAAAATTGCAGCAGTTAAATTTAAACGATCTTGCAATAAGTCCCATTTTGTACCTAACTCAAATGTACGGCTTTCTTCAGGGTCTAAGTCCATATACGCTTGGCCAATACTTTCAGAACCATCGCCTGCGTCGACACCTACAGGGGTAGCGGAAGTTGCAAAACTGGTATAGATTGCACCATTTTCACGTGGTTTAAAGGTTAGACCTGCTTGATAATTGAAGAAATCTGTATTACTTGAAATCTTATCGCCTGTTGCGTGGGTGACTTGTTCAGTATCAAACTGATCCCAACGTACACCTAAATCCAATAACCATTTTGGACTGAATTCAATGTTATCCAACACATAAACAGAGGTTGTTTCTGTTGAGGTAGTTGTGGTTTTTTTATTGGCTTGCGCTTTACCTAACCAAGGTTCACGTGAGTTTGGATTTGTTAAAGATGTACACCAAGCATCATTGATGGCACAGTTACTATTGAAGCCACCTGTTGTGGTATCAAGATAACCTGGATAAGTTGTGCTGTAGTTGCCTTTGTCAGACTCTTGATCCGAATATTCAGCGCCTATGTTAAAACGATGTTCAGCCGTGCCCGTTTTAAATTTACCGGTTAATGCTAACTGGTCTGTAAAACTTTCAGTGTCAGTAATACGTGAGTTGATACGACGCCATACCTGATCATTCAGCACATTACCTTTAGAATCGTCTGGTTGAGTCCATAGGTAATCATTTTTAGACTTGCCATACACTGCGGTATTGGTGAGTGTGAGATTGTCCGTTAAATCATGTTCTAATTTTAATGTACCAATCTGATTTTCTTGTTTTTGGAAATCACGATCTAATAAACCATAGTAAATACCTTGTTTAACATTTACAGGTTTACCAAAACCGCCGACACCATCCACGTAATTGTATGGCACACCTGAATCTGGAGTGTCATCAGATTTTAAGTAGTAATAGCTTAAAGTTGCACGAGTAGGGGTGTCTAAACCAAAAGTAATACTTGGCGCAATACCAGCACGTGCATATTCAGCACCATCGGCTTGACCTGCTTTTTCATTTTTATGGCCCAATACCGCAACACGGGCTGCAATGCCATTACCAAAATCTTTGTTGCCATCTAAAGTAATACGTTGGTAATTGTCTGTACCTGCGCCAACAGAACCTTCTAGGAAGTCACCTTGTTTCGCAACTTTAGAAATCATGTTAATGCTACCGCCAGTGGTACCTGCACCACCCATGGCAGATGCAGAACCTTTAGTAACTTCCACTTGTTCTACAGCAAACATTTCACGGTTTTGTGAAGTTGCGCTACGCACACCATCGACATACATTGAACTTTCAGAGTTATAACCACGAATAAATGGACGGTCGCCATTTGGGTTGCCACCTTCACCCGCACCTAAAGTAATACCAGGTACAGTACGCAAAGCATCGCTTAAAGTTGTCACTTGAGTATCTGCAATCAGCTGTTTAGAAATCACAGAAACTGATTTAGGCGTATCGAGCAGTGGAGCAACAAACTTAGAATTCGCTGATTTATCTACTTTAAGTGTTTGTTCTGTTTCTGCTTGAGTGCGAATAGTATCAAGTTGGGTCACTTGATCTTGTGCAATTGCATTACCCGCCATAACTGAAAGTGATGACACAATCGCAGAAGATACGATTTTTTTGCGTGTTTTAATGAAGGCCATTTCTAACTCAAAAAGTGTACTGGGAAAAGGTATGAGAATAATAATGATTCTTATTTTTTATAACTATTAAGTTGGATTGGAGTTTGCGATCATTGTCGTATTTATAATTCTAAGAATGAATAATGAAATGCGATAATTTTTTATTAAATATATGATTTTAAATAAATATCTGTAAAATCTCTTGATTTCTTATTTGTGATTGTGAATTTTAATCATGCTGATATTTAGCATTTTTTAAGCAATTTGTGATAACAAACAGTTAACTTAATGTTAAATCATGTCTATTCGATTCCATCGCTTGGATTTATTTGAAATGGTCGATTTAAAGTCACAGCATAAGTTGCTTACACTCATCTTGAACTATAAATTCATACCAAAACAAGAAAGTATTTTTAGTTACAGATATTCAGCTTCATTTTTATAATTTCATATAAATAATCGGCAACGTTTAATGAATTTTTTCACTCGATGGGGAAAGGCTACCCAACTTATTCTAGATCTCTTGTGATGAAAGAGATGTTGTCTAATGAAATTACACCAAGATCATCCGTTTTTATTTGGTTGGGGGATAAAGGTTGTGAAGATAAGTTGGAACGATGATATTGGTAAGTTATATATTTTTCCAAGTCATTAAAAGCTGATGTGCAGTGATTGGAATTGTTACACGTGAATGCAGGTTTCTTATTGGCTCATATAAGCAATGATCCAACACTATTTTAGGATGCATGAATTAAATCAGCAAGGAACTCAAATTTAAGAAAATTTACGCTTTTAGCTAAAATGCATACGAAATAAGCGTCTTTGGCAGATAAAGTGTTAGGAAATTGAAATAAAAACGGATTTTTATCCGAAGAAAGCTTAAAATTTAATGGTTAAATCATCCTGTTTTGTATATCTTCCAATGTTGTCATATAATATGGCACTTTCAAAATTGCAATTACTATTTCTATATCGAGGAAGCCATGCAAGTAACTTCTGAAGCGGTTTCGGGCGTTGCCCGTCGTTTAAATGTATCTGTACCGACGAGCCGTGTGAACGAGCAATTTGAAGCTCGTTTAAAACGCACTGCTAAAACTGTGAAGATCAACGGCTTCCGTCCAGGTAAAGTGCCTTTGAATGTTGTACGTCGTGAATATGGCGCAGGCATTTATCAAGAAGTTGTGAACGATGTAATTCGTGACACAGTATTCGAAGCAATTCAGCAAGAAAAAATCAATGCTGTTGGCATGCCAAACATTGATAAAGTTGAAAATAAAGAAGACGCTCTTGTTTATGAAGCAACTGTAGAAGTTTATCCAGAAGTTGAAGTGAAAGCTTTTGACGCTTTGGAAGTTGAACGTAAAACAACTGAAGTTAACGACAAAGACGTTGACCAGATGATTGAAAATCTTCAAAAACAGCGTCAAACTTGGGCTGAAACCAAAGGCATGGCTAAAAAAGACATGCAAGTAACTTTCGATTTCGAAGGTACTGTTGACGGTGAGAAGTTTGAAGGCGGTACTGCTGAAGACTTTAAACTTGTTTTAGGTTCTGGTCGCATGATTCCTGGCTTTGAAGACGGTATCGTTGGTATGAAGAAAGGCGAAGAGAAAGTTATTGATGTAACTTTCCCTGAAGACTACCAAGCTGAAAACCTTGCTGGTAAAGCTGCACAGTTCAAAATCACTGTTAAGCAAGTTGAAAAACCAAAGCTTCCAGAAATTGATGCTGAATTCTTAAAAATCTTTGGTTTGACTGAAGAAGAAGGCGTTGAAAAATTAAAAGCTGACGTTCGCAAAAATATGGATCGTGAAGTGAAAAACGGTCTTCGTAACCAAGTTAAAGCTGCGACTTTTGACGCGCTTGTAGCTGCAAACGAAGTTGAAGTTCCTGAGTCTATGTTGGCTCAAGAAATTGACCGTCAACGTCAACAAATGATTCAACAATTCACTCAACAGTTTGGTGCTCAAGGTGCGCAAGCATTTGACAGTAGCATGCTTCCAGATGACTTGTTCAAAGAGCAAGCTCAAAAAGCAGTTAAATTGGGTGTGTTGGTTAGCAAAGTTTTAGCTGATGCTAAAATTGAAGTTGATCCTGCTCGCGTTGAAGCTTATATCGACGACATGGCTTCTTCTTATGAAGATCCTACTGAAGTTATTGAATACTTCAAAAATGACAAACAGCAACGTGCTCAAATCGAAGCAGTTGTGTTAGAAGATCAAATCGTTGATCACATTTTAGCGTCTGCTAAAGTGACTGATAAAGCTGTAAGCTACGAAGAATTGTTGAAAGAGCAACAAGCTCGTCAACAAGGCTAAGTTTAGCTGATCGAAAAAAGGCGCATCATGCGCCTTTTTTTATGCATTGGCTTATACTGAACCTGTACTGAATTAACAATGCTTATGCAAAAAATATCTGTTATTTAATTGGGAATATTTTGCAATTTCGACAATTATCCCTCATATTGTGACTATGAGTTGAGTAACAAAAAATTTAGGAATAAATAACGTATGTATGTTCCAACAATTGATAACGCTTTAGTACCAATGGTCGTAGAACAATCTTCTCGTGGTGAGCGTTCTTTTGATATTTATTCACGCCTTTTGCGTGAGCGTGTAATTTTTTTAACCGGTGAAGTTGAAGACAACATGGCCAACTTAATTGTTGCGCAGATGTTGTTTTTAGAAGCAGAGAACCCAGATAAAGATATACACCTCTATATTAATTCACCAGGTGGGTCTGTAACTGCAGGTATGGCAATTTATGACACCATGCAGTTTATTAAACCGGATGTGGTGACTTATTGTATGGGTCAAGCGGCATCTATGGGTGCGTTCTTATTAAATGCCGGTGCAAAAGGTAAGCGTTATTGCTTGGAAAATGCCCGTGTGATGATTCACCAGCCACTCGGTGGTTTCCGTGGTCAAGCATCGGATATTGAAATTCACGCCCGTGAAATTCTATTCATTAAAGAACGCTTAAACCGTTTAATGGCAGAGCATAGTGGTCAAGACTATGAAACTGTTGCAAGAGATACTGACCGTGACAACTTTATGACAGCTCAGGCTGCAAAAGAATACGGTCTCGTGGATGAAGTGTTAAGTAAACGTCCATAATTTTCAGATTTTAATATTGGAGTGAATATGTCCGAACATCCTCAAGGACAAAAGCATTGTTCATTTTGCGGTAAAACGCAGTCTGAAGTCGGGAAACTGATTGCAGGTGAGGACGCTTACATCTGTAATGAGTGTGTGGACGTATGCCTAGATTTAGTCCAGACCAGTCAGCAAGTCGAATCTGGTGATTGGGCAACTAAACCTTTGCCAAAACCACATGAAATTCGTGCTGCGCTTGATCAATATGTCATTGGTCAAGATGTTGCGAAAAAAACGCTTTCAGTTGCGGTTTATAACCATTACAAACGTTTAAAAGTCACTAACTCAGGTCATAAACCTGATGATGCTGTAGAACTTGCGAAAAGTAATATTTTGCTGGTTGGCCCAACAGGTTCAGGTAAAACCTTACTTGCTCAAACTTTAGCGCGTCTTCTTGATGTTCCATTTGCTATGGCAGATGCAACAACATTAACCGAAGCCGGTTATGTGGGCGAAGACGTTGAAAACATCGTACAGAAACTTTTGCAAAAAGCCGATTACGATGTAGAAAAAGCGCAAAAGGGTATTATCTATATCGATGAAATCGACAAGATTACCCGCAAGTCTGAAAACCCCTCCATTACCCGTGATGTATCGGGTGAAGGTGTTCAGCAAGCGTTATTGAAAATGATCGAAGGTACAGTTGCTTCAATTCCACCACAAGGTGGTCGTAAGCATCCGCAACAAGAGTTCATTCAAATTGATACCTCGAATATCTTGTTTATTTGTGGCGGTGCATTCTCGGGTCTTGAGAAAATCGTACAACAGCGTCAAGAAAAAGGTGGTATTGGTTTCACTGCTGAAGTGAAGAAAAAAGACGAAACTAAAAAATTGTCTGATTTATTCCGTCAAGTGGAAGCGAATGACTTGGTGAAATTTGGTTTGATTCCAGAATTCATTGGCCGTTTACCGGTTATTGCAACTTTGGAAGAGTTGGATGAAGAAGCACTTATGCAGATTCTGACTGAACCGAAAAATGCCTTAACACGTCAATACCAATATTTATTTGGTATGGAAAATGTTGACCTTGTATTTGAAGATTCTGCATTGCGGGCTGTTGCGAAAAAAGCATTAGAACGTAATACAGGTGCTCGTGGTCTGCGTTCAATCCTGGAAAATTCTTTACTTGAAACCATGTATGATTTACCAAGCCGTACCGATGTTGGTACTGTGATTGTAAATGATGCGGTGATTAGTGGTGAAGGAAAGCCAGAGTTAAAGGCAGAGCGTCAACCTAAAGCAGAGGCTGAAGCTGCGCTTAAAGTAGATTTGAAAGTTGTAAATTCTAAATCTGCTTAATTCGCTATTCGTCTGAAACGTGCGGAAAACTTGTGTTTTCGCACGTTTTTTATTTCCAAAAATAAAACGCAATGTTAATCTCAATCATTAGGTGTGGATGCTTAAATAAAATCAATGAAGTAAAATTAATATCGTGATTAATAATAGCGAAAAATTAAGTGTTTAATTAAGTACAAAAAATAAAAAATACGCGGTGAGGGAAAATCATGCGTGGAGTCTGTATTGCGGTCTGTGCAAGTATTATTTTAGTGGGTTGTCATGGCAAATCTGCTGTTGAACATGCTCAAGTAACATCAACTTTAAAACCTGTTGATTTTAACAGCGAACCTGGCTTTATTGAGCAGCACCGTCTAGGGATGTTTACCATTGGAGCTTGGGTCAACCAAAAATTAGGACAGCGTTTTCAACCTGTACAAGCACAAAATGATCAAGCTGCCATTGTGTACATGTACCGACCTGACAGCAAATGGAACCGTCAAGAAATTGTGGCATCCAGTCTTTTTATTAATAGTGAACGTATTCCGAGTTTATTGAATAATCACTATTACTGGATGGAGTTGCCTGCGGGAACGTATCGTTTGTCGAGCAGTCGTCCTTTGGGTACACAGCATTTTCAAAAGCCTAAATATTTAGATTTTACCGTAGAAGCAGGGCAGTCTTATTTCATAAAATATGATGAAGAAAATTTAAGTACCCGTCGTGAAGTTTCGGGACCCTTAATCATCGTGCCTGAAAAAGCAGGCTTAAACGAAATCGCATTTACCCAGTTAAAGTCGGAAAGTCTTAACTTTGTGGCCCAAGACCAAAATACAGGTAAAGTGCGTAAAAAAGCTCAAAAGCTTAAACCCGCGAAATATGATCCTGCGGAAGATGTGCAACTGACCACACCCTTTAAACCATGGGATCCAAGAACGTGGTAAATCCACATTTCAGGATTTGAAAGGCAAGACTCATTATGGGTTGAGCAAAAAATGTTTTTTTAGAAATAAAAAAGCACCCCAAAGGGTGCTTTTTTAGCTTGGAAAATTAAACCGCAGCAGCATCAACGACTGGGATTTTACCAATTTTCGCTTGCCAGATTTTTGGTGCAGTTGCGTGAATAGAAGTACCATTCACGTCTACCGCTACAGATACCGGCATATCTTCAACTACAAATTTGTAGATTGCTTCCATACCAAGGTCAGCAAAAGCAACCACTTCAGCTTGGCGAACAGCTTTAGATACCAGGTAAGCCGCGCCACCTACAGCCATCAAGTAAGTCGCTTTGTTGTCTTTAATCGCTTCAATAGCAGTAGGACCACGATCCGCTTTACCGATCATGCCGAACAAGCCAGTATGTTCTAAAACTTGACGTGTGAATTTGTCCATACGTGTAGCAGTGGTTGGACCTGCAGGACCAACGACTTCGTCACCTACTGGATCTACAGGGCCAACGTAGTAAATGAATTTACCTTTAAGATCGACAGGTAATTCTTCACCGTTGTTGATCATGTCAACCATACGTTTGTGCGCAGCATCACGACCGGTATAGATTGTCCCGTTAAGAAGTAATGTGTCACCTGGTTGCCAAGAGTTCATTTCTTCTTGCGTGATATTGTCTAGGTCAACACGTTTAGACGTAGAAGAATCCCAAGTTACAGCAGGATAGTCATCAAGTTTAGGCGCTTGAATATGCGCAACACCTGAACCATCTAACTGGAAGTGTGCATGACGTGTTGCAGCACAGTTCGGAATCATACCAACTGGTTTACCTGCAGCGTGGCAAGGGTAATCCTTGATTTTAATATCCAGAACTGTGGTTAAACCACCCAAACCTTGCGCGCCAATACCCAAAGCATTTACTTTTTCGAAGATCTCGATACGGAGTTCTTCCATTTGGCTTTGTGGACCACGACGAAGCAATTCGTCCATGTTGATTTCTTCCATCAATGCTTCTTTTGCAAGCATCATGGCTTTTTCAGCAGTACCACCAATACCGATACCGAGCATCCCAGGAGGACACCAGCCTGCACCCATGGTCGGAACAGTTTTAAGCACCCAATCCACGATAGAATCAGAAGGATTCAACATCGCAAGTTTAGATTTATTTTCTGAACCGCCACCCTTAGCAGCAACAGTAATGTCTACTTTGTTACCTGGTACGAGTTTGTAGTGGATCACAGCAGGTGTGTTGTCTTTGGTGTTTTTACGGCCAAAAGCAGGATCAGCTAAAACTGATGCGCGAAGAATGTTCGAGTTTTCTAAATAACCCTGACGTACACCTTCGTTAATTGCATCGTCCAAGCTCATCGTTAAATCAAATTTAACGTCTAAACCCACTTCAAGAAATACGTTAACAATCCCAGTATCCTGGCAGATCGGGCGGTGGCCTTCTGCACACATACGAGAGTTAATTAAGATTTGTGCAATAGCATCTTTTGCGGCTTTGTTCTCTTCACGATCATAGGCACGGCTCATCGCTTGGATGAAGTCTTGTGGATGATAGTAAGAAATGAACTGAAGCGCATCTTTTACCGATGTGATCAAGTCATCTTGCTTGATAATAGTTGTCATATCAAATATCTCTTGAGCGGGCTGTTAGCTAGCGGGCTAAATTATAAGATAAAAAGCAAGTTTTGTGGGCGTTTTGACTGCTTTTTGGCCGAAAGTTTAATAGTGAATTTCAGCTCAAGTAAACGGTCATTTTTGTGAGGATTTTTGTCATAAATATGATAAAAGACTGTCATATTTCAGTATAAACATGACATTTAAAACAGGAATTAAAATAATTAGAAATTATTTATAGATTTAACTTATTGAAATTTATCAATTAATATAAAGATTTTAACTTGTATTAAATATGACGGCATTGTCATAAAGTTGTCATAAAACTTTTACATAATGAGCTCATCAAATCTAGAGTGTAATAAGAGTATGATTACTGCAGTTGTTTCAGTTTTTGGCTTTGCTTTATATATCGCAGCAACATGGTTTTACGGTCAAAAAGAAGATCAGGCTTAAGCTCTATCTTCTTTTTTTTTGCTTTAAGTTTTATTAAAATAAAAACATTCTAAATCTTCAAATCTTCAAATCTTCAAATCTTCAAATCTTCAAATCTTCAAATCTTCAAATCTTCAAATCTTCAAATCTCGATCTAAATCTGCGTATGCTATTTTTAAAAATATGAAAAATTCGATGATGAAAGATCAGTCTGAACTTGCGCAAAATATTATTGAAATCTATAAAAAACATGCACGTGCATGGACAGAATTACGCGGTCAATTTATTTATGAAAAAGCGTGGTTTGATCATTTTCTTTCACTGCTTCCAGATCATTCAACAATCCTTGATTTAGGCTGTGGTTCAGCGAAACCCATTGCAGCCTATTTAATTGCACAAGGTCATTCCGTGGTGGGTGTAGATAGTTCTGAGGTCATGATTGAAATGGCGCAGGAAAACTTTCCTGAACAGAACTGGATTCAGGCAGACATGCGTCAGATGGATTTATGGCAAAAGTTCCAGGGCATTTTGGCGTGGGATAGTTTTTTCATCTGACTCAAGATGATCAGCGTGCAATGTTTTCGATATTCCAAAAACATGCTGAGCCAAGAGCGGCATTGATGTTTACCAGTGGACTGGCGATCTGTTTGGCGATGCTTTATATCATGCAAGCCTTGCAGCTGAAGAATATACGCGGTTATTGAATGATCATGGTTTTCAGGTCATAAAAATGGTTGCTGAAGATGCGGAATGTGCAGGACATACGGTGTGGTTGGTACAAAAAATTGATTAAGTCAGACTAAATAAAAATGTGGAACAATGATTAAGTAAAAGATCTTTATAAAATAAAAAGAGCAGTTAGCACGATTAGAATATTATTGTTAGGGTGCATCACTTTTGGCTTGTTATATTTATTTGTTAAATTTTGGCCGATATATTTGGATAAGCCTTTTGAAAAAGCATTGCACATCTATTGGAAACTAAAAATACTGGATCAACCATTAAAATTAAGCTCGATTTTTCCTGATAGTGATACTGTTTGTATATTAGGAGCCTATGAAACGCTTATTGATCCTAAGTTTCATCAATATTTTTCAAAAAATATTGTCCCAGATCAGCAAAAGTATTTAGATCAAGTGCCATCCTATCCCGACCAGCGTCTTTACCTCGTGGCCTTTAGCGGCAATAAAATTCAGCAAATTTTTCGATCGAGTTTTTTTGACGCTAACAGCAAAATGGCTTGCGTAAAATCGAATGGAAATATTTCTCTCGTTAAGACTAATGATCCAACTTTAACTAAAATAAAAGTAGCTTTAACGGATTAATTCAGCTGAGTTCCCTTCCATTTAATCGAATGATATCTACGAATTTCACATAAAAAAAGCCACCCAATTTTTCAATCAGATGGCATGGAGAACTTAGTTATGGAGAACTTAGTTTAAGCGTTATTGTGCAGCTTGCTGTTCTGCCTGAATCGCAGTCAAAGCAATCGTGAATACAATATCATCCACCAACGCACCACGAGACAAGTCATTGACCGGTTTATTTAAACCTTGCAACATTGGTCCTACACTCACCACATTGGCAGCACGTTGTACGGCTTTGTAAGTGGTGTTACCTGTATTTAAATCAGGGAAAATAAACACATTGGCACGGCCAGCAACAGGTGAACCCGGAGCTTTGGATTGACCCACACTTTCAACCGATGCAGCATCGTATTGAAGTGGACCATCAATTAGCAAATCAGGACGACGTTCTTTGGCAATGCGTGTTGCTTCAGCCACTTTCTCTACATCTGCACCCGTACCCGAAGTACCGGTTGAGTAGGAAATCATGGCAATACGCGGATCAATACCAAAGGCTTTCGCTGAATCGGCCGATTGAATTGCGATTTCAGCCAGCTGTTCGGCATCCGGATCAGGATTGATGGCACAGTCACCGTACACATAGACTTCATCCGGTAACAGCATAAAGAAGACAGAAGATACCAGTGAATAATCCGGTGCAGTCTTAATTAGCTGGAAGGCAGGTCGAACTGTATTTGCTGTAGTGTGTACTGCACCCGATACCAAGCCATCGACTTGATCGAGGGCAAGCATCATCGTACCCAGTACCACTGTGTCTTGCAGTTGTTCGCGTGCCTGTAATTCGTTAATTTTACCTTTGCGTAGTTCAACCATTTTAGGCACGTAGTTTTCACGAATCAGATCAGGATCAATAATTTCAAGATCATGTGGCAATTCGATATTACGTGCTTTGGCAACCTCAATCACCACTTCAGGTTTCGCCAATAAAATACAGTGCGCGATACCACGAGATTGGCAAATGGCAGCCGCTTGAATGGTACGTGGCTCATCACCTTCAGGCAGGACAATACGTTTTTTCGCTGCAATTGATTTTTGAACCAATTCGTGACGGAAAGCAGAAGGGGACAAGCGTGGTTTGTATGAACCATTCAGGATTTGTACCAGCCAATCGACATTAATGTGACTGGAAACAAAACGCGTCACCTGTTCTGCACGTTCAGTATCATCGACTGGAATTTCATTACTTAAATTTGACAGGCTTTGCGCAGTTTCAAAGGTGCTTAATGGTGTATGCAGAATCGGTAGGCCATTTTTAATCGCAGACTGGCAGAAGGCTAAAACAGTTGCATTCGGTTCATGGTGCTCCGTCAACACCAATCCTGCCAAGGGAATACCATTGCAACTTGCCAAACTACTTGCCAATAAAACATCAATACGGTCAGATGCGCTAATGATCAGTTCGCCAGCCACAAATTTATTCAGTTCATGTTCAATATTTGAAGCAATTAAACTGCTGTGTAATACACGACGCTGTGATGCTTCACCCTGGTTAATCCATTCTGCTGAAATATGGGCTGCCAGATCGGATATGCGCGGAACACTCAGCGTGCTACTGAATGGCACTAAACCAATCACAGGAAGATTTTCAGAACCAATATGTGCATGGGTTTTTTGAATCGAGGCAACAAATTTATTGGTGTCGCTAATCAAGCGCAGGCTTGGATCAAGCGTGACAGGAATTTGTTCAGAATCTTCTGGCAAACCCTTGGTACGCATGAACAATACACCAGCAATACGGTCATTGGCAGCGCCGCCTAAATGACGTAACTGTGTATCCACTTTGTCGGCAGTCACTGCAGGCTGATTCACATCTGCATTGCTCACCACAATGACTTGGGCATCCAGGGCTTTTGCTAAAATTGCATTAAAGTCTGATGCAAAAGCATCGCGACTAGTCGGAACCAAGCCTTCAACAATAATGACATCATGCTGTTTTGCAATTTGACGATGCAGACGTACCGCCTCTTCAAGTAACTCGTCACTTTCACCCAGACTAATTTGCTGGATCAGGCTTTCATAGGTAATCGGTTCAACCGTTTCGTTATTCGATAAATGACGATATAGCGCAGTTGTACGATCTGTAGGCTGATTTTTTTCTTGTGAAAAAGGTTTAAGAAAACCGGCTTTCACACCTTGGCATTCCAAAGCGTAGACTAAACCTAGACTGGCTGAAGTTAATCCTACGCCTTCCCCGGTTGGAACTAATAAAATTGTTTTCATAGCTTGATTCTAAATAAAAGGATTGAATGGTCAGCATCATAAAATGTGCGATGGCTTAAGCCATCGCAACATCTGCTTCAAACTTTTTTGCAGCGGCTTGACTCACCTCATTCACAACGTTCTCGGTTTCTTTTGCGATGCGACCTTCTTCATCGGTAGGAACCACCCAGATTTGCGGACCTTTACCGGCATCAATACGGCCTTCCGTTCCGCGTTTCAAGTTGTCGTTTTGTTCTTTGCTTAAGTTGAAACCGAAGTGCGGCAGGTATGCCAATGTTTTTTCACGGATATAAGCTGAGTTTTCACCAATGCCACCGGTAAAGAACAGGCCATCAAGACGTGGTAAGCCACAGCTTAAGGCTGCAAGCGATTTAGCCAGACGGTAGCAGAATACTTCAATGGCAATGCTTGCATCTTCATTGCCTTGTTCAGAGGCTTCAATGAGGGTACGCATATCATTAGACAGATTAGATAAACCTAATAGACCACTTTGGCTATTCAGCATTTTGTCGATTTTATAAATGTCCCAACCGAGGTTGCTTGCCAAGAAGCTATGGATACTTGGGTCAACATCACCACTACGGGTACCCATCACCACACCTTCAAGTGGGGTTAGACCCATCGAGGTATCCACACTTTGGCCATTCCAGATTGCACAAGTCGAGCTACCATTACCGAGGTGAGCCGTTAACCAGCCACCTTGTTTGAAGCTACCAGCCAGTTCCGAACCGCGTTCAGACACATAAGCATGACTGGTGCCATGGAAACCGTAACGGCGGACATTGTGCTCGGTATATAAGAATTTTGGCAATGCATAACGGAAAGCGTGTTCCGGCATGGTTTGATGGAATGCTGTATCAAATACTGCAACTTGTGGCAAGTCAGGGAATAGACGTTTGGTTGCTTCAATACCCACCAAATGCGCAGGGTTGTGTAGCGGAGCAAGGGGCGTTGCCTGACGGATTTTTTCAATAATATCATCAGTCAATAATTCTGCTTTGGTGAGCGTGCCACCATGCACAATACGGTGACCGATTGCATCAGGTTTATAGTTGGCCAGGCGTTCTAAACCCACTTCTAACGCTTGTTTATGATCAGCATTCGGAATACGAATATCAACAGGTTCATTGCCTACAGTCACACCTTTGATACGTGCTTCAGGCGTACCCAAGTTTTCAGCCAAACCATGGATGCGGAATTCTTGATCTTCAAGCAATAATGCAAATTTAATCGATGAAGAACCGCAATTGATGACGAGTACTGATTTAGGCATGACGTATTCCTTAACTAAAAATGATCGTACTTGAATTGTTGTATTACCCCTGACCGTTGATATTCATTTCACGAGGCATCATCCGATCTGTTTAATAGTTGTACCATGTGAGTTTTTATAGCTACAAGCTAGACTTTAGGTGATTAGACTTAAGCACTATCGACCTGTAGAACAATAATAATTAAAATTTATCAGTTGATAGTTTTCATTTATTAATAAAATAGTACTTATTCGTAAAGTGTATCGTCTCTAGAATTCTAAAAATAACATGGACGATCAATTTTGAGCAGAATAGAAGCGTTACTTTTAATGTTTAGTTTTGATACTTTATTTCTGACCAGCGTACGATCACATAAGCAATCAGTGCAACCATAAAAAATACCAACATCATCCAGGCCAAGCCTTGCAGGGTTTCAATAATTGTCCGATAAATTTCCAGTACCCAGCGTTGCTGTGTCAGCTCGATGACAATTTTTTTGTCATTATCGGTATAGGTGAGGGGGGTGATGTATTTTTCCATATCATAAATACGAATGCCGGAAGATGTACCCACCACCATGCCTGCAAATTTGGTGTATTTTGCCCATGCTTCATGAATGGGATCGTTAATAATTCGAGCCAGAATTTGATTAATAGAGTGGGAAAAAATTTTCATTACGGCAAAGGAAACCAGTAATGCCAGTACAAATGTGCAGATCATTAAATAATAAAACATTGCATTTTCCCTTTTATGGCTATTTTTATCATCTTATGAATTTAGCTTAGAAATATTGTAATGGCTATGTTCAGCCTCGTTTTTGAAGCTGAACACGGAATGCTTTGATTAATTGAAGAAATTATTGGCGAATTTGACCATCACCAAACACCACCCATTTTTGTGAAGTCAGACCTTCAAGACCAACCGGGCCACGGGCATGTATCTTGTCGGTTGAAATACCAATTTCTGCACCTAGACCATATTCAAAGCCATCTGCAAAACGCGTAGAAGCATTGATCATCACTGAGCTCGAATCGACACGTGCCAAAAACTGGCGAGCAAGACTATAGTTTTCAGTAATGATGGCATCGGTATGATGTGAACCATATTTGTTGATATGTTCAATCGCTTCATCAATACCGCTGACCACTTTAACCGCCAAAATTGGACCTAAATATTCGGTATACCAATCTTCTTCACTGGCAGGTTTAACGTTTGAACCTAGAATGCGCTGTGTTTCACGGCAGCCGCGGAGTTCAACCTGTTTCTCTGCATACAGCTCTGCAATGTTAGGCAAGAATTCTTCAGCGACTTTCTCATCGACCAACAAGGTTTCCATGGCATTACATACGCCATAACGATGCGTCTTGGCATTTAGCGCAATCGGCAAGGCTTTTTGCAAATCGGCTTGTGCTTCAACAAAGACATGACAGTTGCCATCCAGGTGTTTAATCACAGGAATACGTGCTTCATTGCTCACACGTTCGATCAGCCCTTTGCCTCCACGTGGAACAATCACATCCACATATTCAGACATGGTAATCAGGTGACCGACCGCAGCACGGTCCGCAGTGTTAATCACTTGCACTGAAGTTTCAGGTAGACCTGAAGCTTTTAAACCATGTTGAATCGCTTGCGCAATAGCTTTATTCGATTCCAGTGCTTCAGAACCACCACGCAGAATAATGGCATTTCCAGACTTTAACGCAAGTGATGCTGCTTCAAGGGTAACATTTGGACGTGATTCGTAAATCATGCCGACCACACCTAAAGGAACCCGCATTTTGCCCAGTTGAATGCCCGAAGGGCGGAAGGCTAAATCGGTGATTTCCCCAATCGGGTCAACCAGGCTCATCACATCTTTTAGGCCATGTAGCATCCCTTTAAAGCGTGTGGGGGTGAGTTCTAAGCGATCAAGCAATGCACTGTCCAAATTGTTGTTACGACCTTTGGTCATATCAATTTGGTTAGCAGCTAAAATAGCAGCTTCACTGTCTTGTAAAGCAGTGTAAATTGCAGATAAAGCATTGTTTTTTGTTTGGGTAGAAGCGCTTGCTAACACGCGAGAAGCTTGGCGTGCTTGTTGGCCTACCGTTTGCATATATTGTTCAATTGAATCTTGCATAGCGGCTGATCACTTAGAAATTACACCTTCGATAGTAACAGCCTGGAACCAGACAATGAAGCATCTATCTGGAAAAAATCTTTGAAACTTTTCAAGCTATTCATATTTTGAAATCCTTTTGTTTGTAAATTTAGATGAGTGGTCATGGAATAAGTTGCGCGTCAAATGTTCCTCTGTATAGAATAAAAATAGTGACATTGATGTCTGATAATTAAAGCAAATGAATGGATGCAGTACAGCGCAGAAATTCTATATTTATTTTCTTGCAAAATAACAATAAGGCAAGAGTGGAGGAAGGGATATGAATTCCATGATCCAAATGGACTCGGAAGTACAAGAATCAAACACGGGTTTTGGCTTTTTTGATCTTTACCATAGAAACAGTTTTAAAGAGCCTGCACGTACAACGTGGATCAAGGGCTGGAAAATTGAATATATGGCGATTACTCAGCCTGAAACGATTCACAATACTCCAATCGTCATCATTGGCGGGGCATTTCAAAACTTCAATTCTTATAAATATTGTGTTGAACAGTTGCTCAGTGCAGGCCCGATTATCCTCATTGATTTACCTTCTATGGGCGCAAATCAACAAATTACCAATCGTGATACCGGCGTTTCTGCAGGAACTTTGGAATTGCCGGATTTGGCACGTATGCTCGGTGAATGGCTGGATATAGAAAATTTGTCCAAAGTTTCAGTGATGGGAATGTCTCTGGGTTCAGTCGTGGCTTCAGGCTTGGCCCATCAACGACCTGAATTGATTGATCGTATGATTCTGATGGGCGTGATGCAAAAAACCCGTAAAAGCTGGCGCATGTTGCTGGAAGAGTCTTTGCACTTAATGAAAGAACAGCGCATGGACGAGTTCGGTCAGGCCGTAATTTTGTATTTGGTCAATCATGCCAAAATTGATCAAACCCGCATGTCACCCACTGCAAAACGTTTGTTCTTTAAACAGATGGCTGAATTTACTGCAACCGAGCAAGATCGTTATGAAATTAACTGTAGCCGTTTACTGCGTTTAACCGATGTGCCCATTCCTGAATGTAAAGTATTGGTGGCTTGTGGGCAATATGACAGTTTTACCTTGCCACATGAAAATGCAAATTTTGCCTTGCAATGTCCCGACATGGAATTTGCAATGATTGCCAATGCAGATCATGTACCGCAATTACAGCGCCGTAAGGAAACCATGAGTTTGTTTGCAACGTTCTTGCAAGGTGAATCCATTCACACTGTGGAAGGGATTATCCCGATGACACGTGCACAGTTGCTGACTTTGGAACGTCGCGGTGAAGAGCGTATTACAGTACAAAACCCAATGACTGTATTGACCCATCGTCATTCAGAGCTGCAATTGCCCACTCATATTATTGATCTCAACTTCTTTGGGGTTTTACTTGAGTTTGCTGAAGGTTTAACTGTAAAAGTTGAGCAATATCCACGTGATTTGGCTTTGCATTTGGAAGATGAAGAAGGTCAATTCAAGATTGAATGTTTGATTTTTGAGGTAGGGGCAACACAGATTCGCGCCTTATTTAAACATGGCAGTTTTCAAGTGGCAGAACGTTTATTACGTTATGTACAACGACAAAAAGAAGCGATGCTGGTGCTGGAATCAGTCAGTTAATCGCTTGCTACTGAAGATAAAAAACAGCGTTATTCAACGCTGTTTTTTATGCTCGCATGAATCATCCAGACCAAATCACCCAGGTGTTCGTTGTTAGATGATTCATTCGTTGGCTGGTCATGGAAATACTGTTGAGGTTGAACAATAGTGATATTTTCAAAACCCGCTTGCTGGAAAAAGTCTTGCGCCTGTTGAGGGTAAGTAAAATGGAAACTAAACGCGCTGCGCGACATCCATTTCAGTAATTTGCTGCTGGCCCAAATAAAATTGGCCAGTTTGTTTTTCACCGGCTCCGGATAAATATCGGTTAGGTAATGCAGTTCTTTAAAGCCCTGACCATAATGTGTAATCGCTTGTAGCAATTGCAATAGCATGTCTTTGTTGAAGTAGTTAATCAAACCTTCACTAATCACCACCAATGGACGAGAGGGGTCAAATACGTGAAATGCTTGTTCAAAATCAGCAGTGAATAAATCTACCGATAAAACTTCCGGACTATTGGCATCAATCTGTTTTAGAGCTTGAGTTTTGACTTTTGCCATACCGGGTAAATCAAGTTCGCGATAATCAATATTGGGAAAATTTTGTCGAAAATTCCAACCGCGTGGTGATAAACCACTTGCGATTTCAAGGACTTGTAAATCTGGATGTTGCTCAATCAGTTGCGTGAGATGCTGATCAATCATGCGGTGGCGTTGTTTTAGCGTGGTACGCATACTGCCGCCAACAAATTTTTCAGCCCAACTTTCTAAAGGGTGAACCAGTTTGGCAAGCATTTTACCTTTGGATGTCGCAAAGACCGGGTGGGAAATTCCCATGGTGTACCAAATATAGCCAGTATAATGTGCAGTAAATGAAATGTGTCGATGTTCTGAAAGCGGTTGTGTCATGTCATCCTGACCTGTATGTTTTTGTAGTTTTAGATGTATAAGTGCTGTTAGATAGGCGTCTTATATGGCTGATTCGTATCTGTTAAAAGTCAACATCAGCAAATATATAAGACGTCTATAGTTTTATTTTTGATTATCATAAAGAAAAAGGAACACCTTGTCGTGTTCCTTTTGTCGCATTAATTAAATGAATTTTTAAAATTTTCGATATTGTCTCGAACTTTTTTCCATTCATTATCTAATTCAAGTGTTTCATCTACGCTAATCTGCGGGATTTTTCCACGCATACGCTCCAAACGTTCTTGATTGGGTAAAGCTAAGTCACGAATTCCTTCTAAAGCAATACAAGCCGCTGAACGGTCATTACAGACCAAGCCCATATCACAGCCGGCTTTGAGTGCAGCCTGAATCCGGGTATCCGCGCCGCCAGCAACACAAGCTGCTTGCATGGTCAAGTCATCTGAAAAAAGCACGCCATCAAAGTTCAACTCTTGACGTAAAATCTTTTGAATCCAGTACGGTGAGAAACCGGCAGGGTTGGGATCGACCTGATCGTAAATCACATGCGCTGGCATGAGTGCATCCAGTTGCGGCATGAGCTGAATAAAGGTCTGCATATCTTTATTGTAGATTTCGTCATAAGAACGTGAATCGACGGGTGCCGCCACATGCGAATCCGCTTTGACTGAACCATGACCTGGAAAATGTTTTCCGGTATTGGCCATGCCTGCACGTTTCATTCCTGTCAAAAAGGCACTTGCAAGCGGGACAATATCTTGAATATTTTTGGCAAAGCCACGGTCGCCAATCACATCGCTGACATCGTTTAAGTCCAATACCGGGGCGAAACTGAAATCGATACCGACAGCAAGTACTTCGGTTGCCATCAGCCAGCCGCATTGCTCAGCTAAATCCACCGCTTTTTCAGGTTCGATGAGATAGAGTTCACCCAAACGACCCATGGCAGGAAGCAAGGTGAAACCCTGTTTTAAACGTTGTACACGACCGCCTTCCTGGTCCACGGCAATTAAAATATCCGGTCTGATACGACGCATATGATCGGTTAAAGCACGAACCTGTTGTGGCGATTTTATATTTCGCGAAAATAAAATCATGCCACCTACTTGCGGTGTTCGTAATAGTTCAATATCTTCTTGAGTAAGTTCTGTGCCAGCGATGTCTAGCATCAATGCGCCAATCATATCGGTGTCCGTGTTGGAATTTTATAAAGAAAAAACAATACCCGAATTCTGCAATGATTTGCTACATTTTGACAGTACAGAATATGATAAAACTACACGACATACACATATTAAGTTGTTTAAGATTTTGAATATACTGCATTCATGTTGAAAAACGACATTGAAATATTGGTCAAAGACCAAGGAATTACGAATTATTTATGAAACTTCAAACATTAGCATGTGCAGTTGCAATTGCGACTGGCGGATTTTTCTTTTCTCATGTAGTGAACGAGGCCATTGCAGCTAATGATACAGTTGCAGTTTATCAAGCTATTCAACCAACGCAGGAACAGGCGCTGGTTTCGCGCCAATTGGCGACGTTAGTTGACCGTCAGCATTATTTAAATCAACGTTTGGATGCAGCGACCTCTAACCGAATTCTTGATTTTTATCTAGATAGTCTGGATGCAGACCATTCATTATTTTTAGCACCTGAAGTTGAACAATATAAGAAAAATTATGGTGCCAATTTTGGTGCTGCACTTAAAGCCGGGGATTTATCGGGTCCATATTTAATTCATGCCCAATATCGTGAACGTTTAAAACAGTTTTATGAGTTCATGCTGGCTGAGTTGAAGAAGCCGCAAAACTTGAAACAAACCAATGTTTATATTGATACCGATCGCGAAAAAGCGCCTTATTTCAAGTCTGCAGCGGAGCAACGCGCGCATTGGCAAAAAATGCTGGTATCGCAGCTCATTAACTTAAATATCAGTAAAGAAGAAGAGTCTGCCAAGCAGAAAGCGTTAAAAGATGATCCGGCTTTGGCCAATGGTCAGGATTTGGCCAGTCCTGAAGATTTAACACCGGTGCAAACCTTGACCAAGCGTTACACCCGTCAGCTTGAACGCATGAGCCGGGTTAAAAGTGACGATGTCTTGGACAAAACTTTAAATGCGATGATGTTGACCTATGATCCGCACAGTAATTACTTCCCGCCTGTAGATGCGATGGAATTAAACCGTCAAACCACCTTGCAGTTAGAGGGGATTGGGGTTTCGATCCGTCCTGAACGCGGTAATGAAGATTACACCAAGATTGAAACCATTGTAGAAGGTGGTCCAGCCAGTAAATCGGGTCAGATTAAATCGGGTGATCGTATTATCGGTGTTGCGCAAGACGGCGACAAAATGGTCGATGTTGTGGGCTGGGCAAGTAATGAAGTGGTCGGCCTGATCCGCGGTAAGCGTGGAACCAAAGTCAGCCTGCGCTTACTGGGTGCTGGTGCATCAATGAGTCAGGCCCGTACTGTGAGCTTGGTTCGTGACGTGATTCAGGAAGAAGATGCCGGTGTACGTTCACGTACGGTTGATATTAAGCGTGATGGTAAAAACTATACCTTTGGTGTGATTGAAATTCCATCGTTCTATTTGAACTATCGTGCACGCCGTGCGGGTACAGATTATCGCTCGGTTTCTGAAGACACCAACAATGCTTTAAAAGCTTTGGCTGCGAAAAATGTGACCGGGATTATTATTGATTTACGTAATAACCCAGGCGGTTCACTTGAAGAAGTTGCACGCATGTTGGGCCAAGTGATCAAGTCAGGTCCAGTGGTGCAAATTCGTGACGGTAATGGCAATGTCAGCGTATTTGAAGATGATGATGGCGGTGCACAAACCTATGCAGGTCCACTTGCAGTAATGGTTAACTTGGCTTCGGCATCTGCCAGTGAAATTTATTCTGCGGCTATTCAGGATTATGAACGTGGAATTGTGATTGGCAGTACAACCACCGGTAAAGGCACAGCGCAAGTTCAACTGGATACTTTGGCGCATGGTCAGGCGACCTTGACACAGCGTAAGTTCTATCGTGTGACGGGTGGCAGTACCCAAAACAAAGGTGTAGTGCCTGACATTAAACTGGTGGATATCTACAACGAAGAATTTGGTGAGCGTAAAGCCAAGAATGCCTTGGAATGGGACACCATTCCAACTGCACCATTTAAGCGAGAAGGTTCTGTACAGCCTTATGTACAAAATCTGGCTCAAATGTCGCAACAACGCGTGGTGGCTGATCCGCAATTTAAATATTTAGAACAACGCAAAGCGATTGCAAAGAAAACTGAAGAGCAAAAGCGTGTAGTTCTGGATATTGATCAGCGTAAAGCAGAGCTGAATGCGCTGGAACAAAAAACTTTAGACTCAGAGAATCAGCGTCGTGCAGTCACCGGTCAAAAGCCGTATGCCAACTGGGAAAGTTACCAAGCTTCTATGGATGCATTGATTGAGTCACGTTCAAAAATGAAGGCGACACAACGACCTGCTTTACCTGAAGAAGAAGTGTTTGTCACAGAGTCGGCTAACGTTTTATTGGATTATGCCAAATTGCAATCTGCTAAAACAGCTGCAAACTAAGCTTATTCATTCAGTATTAAGATTTTAAATATCCCGAAAAACCAGTCAGTTCGTCTGACTGGTTTTTTTATTTGTCTGTATGACGCTGATTCTGTATTGAATCACTTTTTTTTAAATGAAGCGATAGACAACAAGATGCAAAGAATCCAGTTTTTTTTAATTAATTTTGATGACGACTTTTTATCAGTGCTTAAGTTTAATCGGCCAATAAAAATGACTTGAACAGCAAAAATATGAACGGTGTAAGGATAATGATCAAAAGGTTGATCTATCTTTCTATAATTAAAATAAATAAATTAGTAATAAAAATGAATAGCGTAAATAGCACTTGACCAAAATAGAATAGTATTAGATGCTTGTTTTAATTGATTGTTTTTAAAAGTACTCTTTAATGGGCAAAAGTTTTTGTGAAAGGATAAATGATATTAATAACGTGGATTAAAACAAGAAAGATAACCTATACGGAAGCTTGATATGGCTCATATACATTATGATTTTAGCCTCGTGGTAGGTTCAGTTATTGTTGCTGTTTTGGCCTGTTATTTTGCAGTGTCGATTGAACAATCCTTATTCCGTAGCTTAGGTCAGAAATATGAAAAAACGCTTCTTGTTATAAGTGGTTGTATGCTGGGTGCTGCAATTTGGTGTATGCACTTTGTGGGCATGCTTGCTTGTCATTTTCCTGCTGACTACTCTTTTGACTACGGCCTGACTTTCCTGTCTTATGTGATTGCATTTATCGCTTCTACCTTTGCTGTTTGGCTCACTACCCGAGCAACCTTGCCATTTTTACGTCTTGTTTTAGGCGCGGTGCTGATGGGCTTGGGCATCGCGGGAATGCACTATACCGGAATGATGGGTTTAGTCATTGCTCACCATAACGTTTATTATGATCCACTCTTGGTCATTTTTTCAGTCTTGATTGCCATTGGTGGGTCTGGTTTAACATTTTGGCTGACGTTCAAATATAAAAACGCAGTCCATAAAATGCTGCATATTAAAGCCTTCATTGCTTTCATGATGGCACTGACCATAGTCGGCATGCACTATACCGGTATGGCCTCTGCTGCTTTTTATTCTATTGGTGCGGATCAGCTGGCTTCGAATTATCAAAATGGACAAGGGTTAATTTTATTTAGCATCATTTTTGTCAGCAGTTTAATTCTGGTTGCTGCATTTACTGTGGCGGTATTGGAACAACGCCTGGAAGCACGAAATAGACAGCTTTCTAAAGCCAATCGTGAACTTGCCAACCAAGCTGTTCAGGACAATTTAACCAAGTTGCCGAACCGTTTATTCTTGGCTGAATATTCACATTTGCTCTTTACCGAGCATCGTTATCGAGATGACAAAATTGCATTTCTTTATATAGATTTAGATCGCTTCAAGGCAGTGAATGATGTATTTGGTCATCATGTCGGCGATCAATTGCTGGTGCAACTTGCTACGCGTATTCAGCGCATACTCGCAGAAAATCAAAAACTGCTGCGTATTGGCAGTGATGAATTTTTGATGGTGCTGGAAACTGCCAGCATTGAACAGGCAATCGAAAAGTCAGAGCAGGTATTGCGGCTGATCCAGGACAGTTTCTTGATTGCCGGCAAAGAGATTAATATTTCCAGCAGCATCGGCATTGCAATGTATCCAGACCATGGCAATAATTTGCAAGATTTGCTGATCAATGCCGATGCCGCAATGCTGATGTCTAAATATCAGGGCAGGAATACCTATTCGGTGTTTAGTTATAGCGTTGATCAGCAGGAAGCCAAAAGCCAGACCAAACTGATCAATGACTTATATAAGGCAGTTGAAGAACAACAGTTTATTTTATTTTACCAGCCAAAATTTACCACCAAAAGTCATGAAATTTGTGGTGTGGAAGCGTTGATCCGCTGGAATCATCCCAGTTTGGGGCTGTTGACGCCGAATATGTTTATTACGGGTGCGGAAAAAACCGGACTGATTATTCAAATGGGTTATTGGGCACTTGAGCAAGCTTTTAAGCAAATTCAAATTTGGGAAAGAAATGATACAAATTATTTTCCGCTCGCCGTGAATTTATCGGCGGTGCAATTTGAGCATAAACATTTGTTTTCAACCCTTGAGCGCTTGTTTGATAACTATCAAATTAATCCAAATCATTTAGCCATTGAAATTACTGAATCAACAGCGATGCATCATATTGATGCCAGTATTCGAAGTTTTGAGCGCCTGCGTCAGATGGGTATTAAACTGGCCATTGATGACTTTGGGACAGGGCATTCCAGTTTCTTGTATTTAAAGAACTTGCCTGTAGATGAATTGAAAATAGACCGAGAGTTTATTCGTGATCTGTCGGTTGGTTCAAAAGATGAAATTATTTTAGAAAGTATTATCCAGTTAGCGATTAAATTGGGCTTGGTGGTTACGGCAGAAGGGGTGGAAACACCATCGCAGGCCGACATTTTAACCCGTTTAGGTTGCCAGCAATTGCAAGGATATCTGTTGGGAATGCCGGTAAATGTGGATCGCCTGGAAAAGAACAAATACGCGCTGCCTATTTAAGATTGGTCAATTTTGAACAAGTTTAGTTCATTTCAAAAGTTTGATGATCTGCTACAATATCGCCAAATTTTTATATTGATCAGTTCTGATCTTTTACACTGCCATTCTGCAGTAGGTATCTTTCATGAGTTTTAAAGACGAATTAGCGGCACAGGTCGCGCAGCGACGGACGTTCGCGATTATTTCCCACCCCGATGCTGGTAAAACCACCATGACAGAAAAACTGTTGTTATGGGGTAAAGCGATTCAGGTTGCCGGGATGGTCAAAAGCCGCAAGTCAGACCGTGCTGCAACGTCTGACTGGATGGAAATGGAAAAAGAACGTGGTATTTCCATCACGACCTCGGTTATGCAGTTTCCTTATAAAAAACATGTCATTAACTTGCTTGACACCCCGGGACATGAAGACTTCTCGGAAGATACTTACCGTACCTTAACTGCAGTTGACTCTGCACTTATGGTGATTGACGGTGCAAAAGGTGTCGAAGAACGTACCATTAAATTGATGGAAGTGTGTCGTATGCGCGACACGCCAATCATTTCTTTTGTCAACAAAATGGACCGTGAAATTCGTGAGCCACTAGAATTGCTTGACGAAATTGAAAACGTTTTGAAAATCCGTTGCGTGCCATTGACCTGGCCAATGGGTACAGGACGTGATTTTGCCGGTGTCTATAATCTTGCAGAAGAAAAATTTTACGTTTACAAAGCAGGTTTTGGCTCGACCATTACCGACATTGAAATTCGTGATGGGTATGATTATCCAGACTTGCGTGAAAAAGTCGGTGATCTTGCTTTTGCTGCCTTTGAAGAGTCCTTAGAGCTTGTTCAAATGGCCAATGATCCGATTGATCGTGAGCTGTTCTTGCAAGGTAAACAAACACCAGTGCTGTTTGGTACCGCTTTAGGTAACTTTGCAGTTGATCATGTTCTGGATGCTTTCATTAAATGGGCACCCGAACCGAAAGCGCATCCAACCAAAGAACGCACTGTAGAGGCGACTGAAGAAGGTTTCACCGGCTTCGTATTTAAAATTCAGGCCAATATGGATCCGAAACATCGTGACCGTATTGCATTCATGCGAATCTGCTCCGGTAAGTATGAGAAAGGCTTAAAAATGAATCATGTGCGTCTGGGTAAAGATGTACGAATTAGTGATGCCTTAACTTTCTTGGCGGGTGAACGTGAACAGTTAGAAGAAGCTTGGCCAGGTGACATCATTGGTTTACACAACCACGGCACCATTCAGATCGGTGATGCTTTTTCATCGGGTGAAAATGTTCATTTTACCGGTATTCCGCACTTTGCTCCAGAAATGTTCCGCCGTGTACGTTTAAAAGATCCGCTAAAATCCAAACAATTGCAAAAAGGCTTGAAAGAACTTTCCGAAGAAGGTGCGACTCAGGTCTTTATGCCGCAAATCAGTAATGACCTAATTGTGGGTGCAGTCGGTGTACTTCAGTTTGAAGTGGTCGCGTACCGCTTGAAAGAAGAATACAAGGTTGATTGCGTTTACGAGCCGGTAAACATTAATACTGTACGTTGGGTTTCATGTGATGATGAAAAGAAATTCAACGAGTTTAAGAAAAAAGCGCATGATCAATTGTCGATAGATGGTGGTGGTCATTTGACTTACCTGGCGCCAAGTCGTGTGAACTTGCAACTCATGCAAGAGCGTTATCCGGATATTCAATTCCGTGCTACACGCGAACACTAAACATAACGAAAAATAAAACAGCTTCTTTATGAAGCTGTTTTATTATGTAGAATCATTTAGATAGATACATTTATACAGATCAGTCACTTTAGAAAAAGAGTTGTAAGCATGAACGGGAAAATAGTGGGCGCATCAGTGATCGCCATTGGTCTGATACTCAGTGCTTGCGATGCTTCAAAAAAGGAACAATCAGACCTATCACATGAAAAGTCTGAAACTTCAGTGGTAAAAATTGAGAAAGCAGAGGTTTTACCGTATTTAAATATTCAAGAACAAGAGGCAAAAATTGCTTTGCCCTTTTGTGAAACCAAAAATTGTATTGACCTGAGTATTCAAACAGTACATACCGAAGATGCCTGGTTAAATGACTGGATTGCGAAAAGCCAAGCGGTGGTCATTCAAGATCAGATTGGACTTAAACAGGATATGAGTTTACAGCAGGCTATTAATGCATATGTGAAAAAGTCAGATGCATGGCAGGCGGAATTTTCCAAGAATAAAGCTTATGAACTCTCGATGTATACCCGAATTGCCTATCAGCGTAATCAATATGTCCTGATGCAATTGGGCGTAGATACTAATCAAGAAGGCATTAAGGTTAAGGAACGATATTATTTCTTTGTAGCAGACCGGAAAAAACAGAAAGCGGTCACTGTATTGGATGTGATTGAGCCTACGCAGCAAAACACGATGAATAACCTTGTTCAGCAGGCTTACCAAAAATGGTTAAAAGAGCAAACGGCAGACGTGAGACAGAAGGCGCCAAAAAAACTCTATTGGGGACAAGCTGACTGGTTCTTTGATCAGGAAGGAATTGGCTTACATTATCGCACCCATGAAATTGTTCAGGATGGCAAACAACTGGATATTTATTTAAGCAAAGAACAAACGCAACAGATATTGAAAGTTGATGTATATCAGCATATGTTCTAGTAATCCGTAGTAAATACAGACATCTAACAGAAGTCAGTTTACCCGATTAAAATGATAGGTCAGATGATGCTAAAAAATAAAACAATCTTTACCATGAGTATGCTTGCTGCAGCGATTGCATTGAGTGCCTGCCAGCCTAAGCAAACCGAACCTAAACAGGATCAAGCGGCAGCATCTGAAGCGGTTCAGGCTGAAGCATTAAAATTGGCAGGGGATTCTGAAAAGTTAACTTTAGCTTTGCCTGAATGTGATGGGAATAGTTGTCCTGAAATTTCAATTGAACGCCTTTCCAGTAACCAGGCCTTTATTGATGACGTTATTGACCAGCAAATTTTAAAACAGCTGGATCAAATTTTGGATATTTCGCCAAAGTTGTTGAAAGAAAATCAGCAGGCGACAACAGCGGAAAATCCGAAAGATTCAAAAGCTCAGAATCAGGCAGCTGAACAGCCAGCATCGCTAGCAGTTGAAACACCGAAGCAAAAACTGGAACAACAAGTTGCACCTTATTTGGTAAATTTCCTGTCTTTGGATAAAGAATTGAAGGCATTAAGTGCCAATCATCAAATCAGTTTAATGATCAAGCCGAAGATCTTAAATGCAGACTTGCCTTTGGCGACTGTAGTTTTAAATTCGAGTAGTTACTTGGGTGGGGCGCATGGCTCATCCTCACAGCGCTACTATAATTTTGACTTGGAAAAGAAAAAACAGGTTGAGCTGAATGATATTTTAGCGCCGAATCAAAAAGCAGCTTTGGAAAAGAAAGCCCATGAAGTGTTTAAAACTTGGGTGATTGAATCCAAGTTGGCGAATAGTGTTGAAGAATATGAACAGGCATGGAAATTCACCTTATCGGATAATTTCTATTTGTCCAGCCAAGGTTTGATTTTACAATATGGCGAATATGAGATCGGTCCTTATGTGGTGGGATTGCCACGTTTGACCATTCCTTATGATCAATTGCAAACTGTGCTGAAGAAACAGTATTTACCTCCGGTTGAAGCAAAGAATGCTTCAGCGCCGGCAAGTACCCCTACAGCAAGTAAAGCTCAGTCTTAATGTCTTATTCACTGTTTGATACTCACACCCATTTTGATGTTCCCGATTTTGATCATGATCGGGAACAACTGGCGCATGCTGCAAAAAAGGTGGGGCTGGAACGGTTAATTTTGATTGGTTTTGTACAATCTCGCTTTAACGATTTGGTTCAAACTCAGCGTTTTTTAAATCAATTACCGGATGCGCCCCAAAGTTATCTAGCGCCGGGTCTGCATCCATTTTATATTGAAGATCATCAAATATCACACCTTGCAGATTTAGAGCGACTTTTAACAACTGAATCGTGTGTGGCGATTGGTGAAATTGGTCTGGATACTTTTTTAAAACAGCACAAACAAGCAGACATTTTTCAAAAGCAGCAAGATTATTTCTCTGCACAACTTGAATTGGCGCAGCAATTTCATAAGCCCGTGTTATTGCATATTCGTAAATCGCATGCTGAAACATTGGCAATCTTGAAGCAGCATCAATTTAAATTGGGCGGTATTGCCCATGCGTTTAGTGGCGGCATAGAAGAAGCCAAGGCTTTTACTAAACTGGGTTTTAAAATTGGTGTCACCGGACAAATTACCAATCCGAATGCGAAAAAATTACATGCGGTGATTCAGGCCATGGGTGCAGAACATTTGGTTTTGGAAACAGACTGCCCAGATATGACGCCCCTATGTTGTCAAAGTTCTACCGAACACCGAACCCGAAATACGCCTGTGAATTTGCTTTATGTTTTGGATGGACTGGCACAATCACTAAATCTGGATCAAGCTTTTCTTGCTGAAAAATTATGGCAAAATTCACTGCATGCCTTACATCTTGATTCGTAAAAAACGTTATGAAACAACCTTTTATCCATAAATATTGGTATTTGATTTCATCGTTTGCTATGAATGTAGTCCTTAGATCTTCCTGTTTTGTAGAATGTTGCAAAGATCCATTTTCTATTATTAAAACCTGTCTATACTATTTTAAAAATCTAAATGAAAAATAATGAGTGAATTATGCAAAGTAATAATCCCATTTTAACCCGGGTGGAAACCCACAGTGATTTTAACCAGACCATGACGGTGCAAGGCGCGATCCAAAAATCAGTATTACTGACGGTGATTGCTGCTGCGGTAGGTTTGTCTCTGTTTCTGTATAGCTTTATGACCATGAATTTATCACTGGCCTATGCCGGTGCAATGGTCGGTGCGATTGGTGGATTGATCTTGGCACTTATCGCGACATTCAAACCGAATACGGCACCGGTGTTAGCGATTCCTTATGCCTTATTTGAAGGTGCCTTTTTAGGCGGAATTTCAGTGATTTTCCAGGTGAAATTCCCGGGTGTACCTTTGCAAGCTTTACTGGCGACCTTTATTACCACCTTGGTGATGTTTGCCTTGTATCGCTTTCAAATTATTCGTGCTACAGAAAAATTTAAAGCGGTAGTATTGTCTGCATCCATTGCGATCGCCATTGTCTTTGTGGTGCAAATTGTCATGCGTTTGGCTTTTGGCTCAAGCATTCCTTACATTTTTGAAAGTAACTGGCTCGGGATCGGCTTTGCTGCATTTGTTGCGGTGATTGCTTCTTTAAACCTGATTCTCGACTTTGACCTGATTGAATCATCAGCTGCACAGTACGCCCCGAAAGCGATGGAATGGTTGTGTGGTATTGCCTTATTGGCGACTTTGGTCTGGATGTATTATTCCTTCCTGCGTTTGCTTGGTTTATTACAAGGCGATGATTAGTCGTCCTAGATGATTAGCCATCCTAAAAGTAAAATCCATTTAAATAAAAATGCTCCTACCTATAGGGGCATTTTTTATGATTTTTACAGAACATGCTAAAAAAGGTGCATTATGCAATTTCGCAAATGCTCCAGACTTGGCATTATGCTTGTAAATTATTTTGAGTGAGATTCACATGGCACAAGGACTATTGGCGGGTAAGCGCTTTTTAATCGCAGGTGTTGCAAGTAAGTTATCCATTGCATTTGGTATTGCTCAAGCCTTACACCGTGAAGGTGCGGAACTCGCATTTACTTATCCAAATGAAAAATTAAAAAAACGTGTTGATGATTTTGCTACACAGTTTGGTTCAACTTTAGTTTTTCCTTGTGACGTGGCCGTTGATGCTGAAATTGACCAGGCTTTTCTAGACTTGGCAAAACATTGGGATGGTCTGGATGGCGTGGTTCATTCAATCGGTTTTGCACCAGCGCATACCTTGGATGGCGACTTTACCGATGTTACTGACCGTGAAGGTTTTAACGTTGCCCACGATATTAGTGCATACAGCTTTGTTGCCATGGCACGTGCTGCGAAACCTTTACTCAAAGTTCGTCAAGGTTGCTTGCTGACGTTGACTTACCAGGGTTCTGAACGTGTGATGCCAAACTACAACGTGATGGGTATGGCGAAAGCATCGTTGGAAGCAGGTGTACGTTATTTAGCGTCAAGCTTGGGTAGTGAAGGTATTCGCGTGAATGCCATTTCAGCGGGTCCAATTCGTACACTGGCAGCATCAGGCATTAAATCTTTCCGTAAAATGCTCGACCTGAATGAGAAAGTTGCGCCACTTAAACGTAATGTAACCATTGAAGATGTGGGTAATGCAGCATTATTCCTATGCTCACCTTGGGCAAATGGTATTACCGGTGAGATTATGTATGTTGATGCTGGCTTTAATACGGTTGGTATGAGTGCAGATTTGATGGCGGATGCTGAATAAAAAAACTCCCTCCTTTATTAAAGGAGGGCTGGGGAGGATTCTATAATCCCCCTCATCCCGACCTTCTCCCAAAGGGAGAGGGAATAAATGGAAAATAAAAAAGACCGCATATGCGGTCTTTTTTATATGAGGCTGGCTTAAAGAATTAAGCTTGACCTTCAGCAGCGGCAACTTGAGCACGTTGCATATTTGCTTCGAATTCAGCATCGAAGTTAATTGGAGTAAGAAGCAATTGCGGGAAGCTTCCTTTAGTGACCATGTCATTTACAGCTTCGCGTAAGAATGGGAACAGGATATTTGGGCAGTATGCACCCAGAATATAAGGAAGGCGTTCTTCTTCAACGCTATCCACCAAGAAGATACCTGATTGGGTCACGTCAACGATGAATGCTGTTTCACCGGCGTTATTCGCTTGAACAACCACTTGTAACGCAACTTCATAATGGGTCGCATCAATTTTTTCTGCAGAAGAAGACAGGTTGATATTTAATTCAGGCTGCCATTCCTTGGTAAAAACTTGCGCCCCAGGTACTTCAAAAGAAATATCTTTAGTATAAATACGTTCAAGTGCTAATTGCGGTTGAGCTTGTTGTTCACTCATTTTTTAATCCTTAATATGAGGGTGACTTAATAAAACCATTAAGCCAATAAGTCGTTGAGTTTTCCTTCACGCTCTAAAGCATAAAGTTGGTCAAAACCACCGATAAATTGGTCGTTAATAAAAATTTGTGGAACAGTACGGTGATTGGTGCGTTGCATCAATTCAATACGTACTTCAGGCGCTTCCTTAGATAAATTAATTTCTTTATATGCAACGCCTTTACGCTCAAGAAGTTGTTTCGCGCGAACGCAGTAAGGGCATACAGTTGTTGAATAAATGATTACTTCAGCCATTAAAATATCTCCTTAAGCGAATTATTTACTTTTAATGAGGGGTAAACCTTGGACTTTCCAGTTGTTTACGCCGCCATCTAAACGGTAGCTATCAGCATGACCCACTTGTTGCAAAGCTGTACCTGCAATTTGACCGAGGTTACAAATAAACACTAGTGGACGATCCGAAGATTTTAACTCTTCAATATGGCTTGCAATTTGGCTATACGGAATGTTACGGCTACCGCTGATATGACCTTCACGAAAGTCTTTCGCATCGCGTAAATCAATCAGCATGGCATTTTTAGCTTTGACTAAAATACCTAAAGACTGTGGTGAAATCTTACGACCATTGCGTTGTCCTTCCAAAACGAAGAACAAAACGATGAGAACCCCAAGTGTTCCAAACAAGAAGGGGTGATTCCCCATAAATTCCAACCAACGTTCCACAAGTCACCTAATTACAATTTAAAATTGCCTAGAGTATAGCTCATAAATATGGCGATCAAAATCGCCGCTTCAAGGGCTAAGGGTTAAGAAAAACTAATTTTTTTGCTGTGCTTCAGCAATTTCATCGCTTAAACGTAAATAACTGTCCAAACGACGCTGTAAAATTTCACCATTCGCGGCTGCCTGACGTAAAGCACATTGTTTTTCGTGCTTATGGGTACAGTTACGGAACTGGCAATGTCCAAGCAGATTTTCAATTTCAGGAAAACCTTGCTGAACTTTGTCGGGGTTTAAATGCCATAAACCAAATTCACGAATTCCGGGTGAGTCGATCAGTGCTGCACCTTCACCAAACGCAATTAAACGTGTAGAGGTGGTGGTGTGCTGACCTAGCGCAGAGTTTTCTGAAATAATATTGGTCTTTTGTGCAGCATCGGGAACCATGGCATTAATCAGCGAGCTTTTTCCGACACCCGACTGTCCCACAAAGGCCACGGTTTCACCCGCCAAACGATTTGCCAGTTCTGATAAATCACCACCAGATTGAGTTTGAATCACTTCATAACCTAAGGCCTGATACTCTTTCATTAGATTCAAAATCGGATCATTTTCTTTGATTAAGTCAGCTTTATTCAGCACCAAAAGTGCAGGAATTTCTGCATCGGCACACGCCACGATATAACGGTCAATTAAGCTTGGCGCGACTTCGGGGAAGGAGGCAAACACAATCACAATTAAACTGACATTGGCTGCAACCGGTTTAACTTTATGGTAACGGTCAGGACGGGTTAGCAGGGATTGACGTGGATGAATGGCGGTAATAATGCCGAGGCCGGTATTCGGGTCAGCCTGCCATTTAACACGGTCACCGGTGACCAGTGCTTCTAAATTGGTACGGGTATGACAGCGCCAGACACTGCCGAGTTCAATCGGCTTCCAGAAAGGTTCTGGTTCACCTGCGAGTACTTCAGGTTTGATCGGATGCTCATCAGGCGTTGATAGGGCTTGAACCTCAAGTTGACGACCATAGTGCTGTACCACCAAGCCTTCTAAATCACTTGAAGTGTCGAGTTCTTCTTGACGTGTTTGATGTTGTTTCTGAATGCGACGTTGCTGCTGTTCAGTTAAACGACGTTTACGAATTAAAGCCATTCATATCCTAAAAAAACCATGAACTAGGGATGTCAAAAATAGCATGAAGCGGGGTACCAGTTACAGCATCGACGCAATAAATTTGCTACTATAGCGGTTTTTAAGCCTAATAAGATTGCACATTTATGAGCAGCACTCCTGATACCCGCCTCATTTGGATTGACCTTGAAATGACAGGTCTAGATACTGATAACGACCAAATTATTGAAGTTGCAACCATTGTGACGGACGATAACCTCAATATTTTGGCGGAAGGCCCTGTGCTTGCTGTTCACCAGCCAGATCGCGTGTTAAATGCGATGGATGAATGGAATACCCGTCAACATGGACAATCCGGTCTGATTGAACGTGTACGCCGCAGTAAACTTACTGCGCAAGATGCGGAACAACAAACCTTAGAGTTTCTGAGAAAATGGGTGACACCAAAATCATCACCCATGTGTGGTAATTCCATTTGCCAAGACCGCCGTTTCTTGCACCGTTTAATGCCGGAAATGGAACAATTCTTCCATTACCGTAATCTTGATGTCTCTTCAGTGAAAGAGTTGGCGAAACGCTGGCGTCCAGAAATTATGAGTGGACTGAAAAAGAATGCCTCACATTTGGCCATGGATGATATTCGTGATTCGATTGTTGAACTCAAATATTATCGCGAGTATTTCTTTATTACCAATAAGTAAAGAATGACCGATTTATAGACATTGAAAAAAGGGGCGAAAGCCTCTTTTTTATAGCTAAAAAAATTCTATTTCTATTTTTTGCGCAATTTTTTATTTTTATTTCATCGGCTTAATCATATGGAAGATCATGCTGAAGATATAGATTATCGAATACAGGCAGAATTTGGTAAAATGCGCCGGTGTTTTTTAGATGCCAGATGACGAATGACTGATCTTCCTGAAGATGATGAATATGAGCGCCGCTTTGCAGGTGTGGAAAAAATTTATGGAGATGAAGCCTTTCGCCAGTATGAACACAGTCATGTGATGGTGATTGGAATTGGCGGCGTCGGTTCTTGGGCGGTTGAAGCTCTGGCACGTACCGGTATTGCTGAACTGACCTTAATTGATATGGATGTAGTGGCGGCATCTAATATTAACCGTCAGTTGCCAGCCATGAGTTCGACCTTGGGACGTGAAAAAATTGAGGTAATGGCCGAGCGCTGTCATTCAATTAATCCACGGATCAAAATCAATCTGGTCGATGATTATTTAACGCCTGACAATGTCACAGAACTTCTAGAATGCAAACCGGATGTGGTTCTGGACTGCATTGATGACGTCAAAGCCAAACTGGCCTTAATGCTGCATTGCCGATTTAATAAAATTCCTTTGATTGTGTCGGGCGGGGCAGGTGGCAAGCTTGATCCCTTAAAAATTCGTGTCGCAGATTTATCTAAAACCGAACAGGACCCGATGCTGGCAAAATTGCGCAGTCAGTTACGTGCCAAAGGAATTTGCAAAAAGACCAAAGAGAAGTTTGGCATTACCTGCGTGTATTCGATTGATAACCCATTCTCAAGTGCAGATGTTTGTCCAAGTGCCGGCTTGCGTTGCGGCGGTTATGGTTCAGCGGTGGTGGTCACTTCAAGTTTTGCCATGATTGCAGTTTCAGAAGTATTGAAAAAGCTGACTGTGAAAAAAGCGAAAACTGCAGCATCAAAATCATTATAGAATCTGGGCTTATAGAATCTGGACTGTTGATATTTTCATTTTGTGAATTACTTTTTGTGTTTCTCTTAAATATCAACAGTCCTGAATATGATTCACCTAAAGTCAAAGCTAATACATTGAATAATAATTATATTTATCAGTTACCCTACTTTTTTCCTGTTATTTCACCGACCATAAAAAGCTCAACCTAGATTCGACTTCCTGATTCTCCTGGTAAGTAAATTCTTTTTCGTTATTTCTTATGAGCTTTAAGCCAATCTTTTATTATTCAAATGTATAAGTTGAGTAAGGTGGGATACTCAAAGCAAAAAATATCACTACTCTGGAAAAGAAGCGAATGCACAAAATTTAATAATTTTTTCTTTCTTATTTCTAAAGTTTAGCTTCAGGAGAAAAGTAATGACGGATAATCATAATCGCGAAAAATTATGGGAACTGATCAAGGAAGTACGCTATGCAATGATCAGTCACACCACTGAGACACAAGAATTACACTCACAACCCATGACCATGCTGAATTCCGACAAGACTGAACAGATCAGTGAAGGTCATAATCTTTATTTTATCTTGAAGGATACTAACGATCTGGTCAGTGCTGTGAATTCTGGGCGTAATCAGATTGGATTGTCCTTTACCAAACCTTCGGATGGCATTTATGTTTCGATCAGTGCCCATGCACATCTCAGCACCGATCCAGCCTTGATCGACCTGCTCTGGAACCCTTGGGCTGAGAACTGGTTTACAGGTAAGGATGACCCAAGTGTGCGCGTATTGGTTGCTGAAGGTGTCAGCGCAGAATACTGGAACGTGACTGACAATAAAGTAACTCAGTTATTTAAATTAATTAAAGGCAGTGTGACAGGCCATGCTGGCGAAGTAGATTCGGATCACAAAAAACTCGATTTATAATCGGTCAGTATTTCAGGTCAAAAAATATAGCTTAAGCGTTTTAGGCTAAGTATGAAGAACACGTATAGAGTAAAATACGTGTTCTTCTTTTTCTATTAAGTAAAATGAATTTTTTAGTATCTTTATAAAAATTAAAGTCCGAAATAATAAGCCAGGATACAAATCACGATAGTCAGCAAAATCAGTTTAATTACCCCAGATGCACCGACTTTATGTGAACCGGGCGCTTTGTGGGCTTTTAAATGGGGTGAGGCGGGAATAGTTGTATGTGCTCCATCCAGAGGATTGGCTATTTCTACTTTGGTCAGTTTTGCAGACTGATAGTGATTGGCGACTTTGACAATAAACTTTGCCCTTAAATCATCCAGCTTTTGCGAAAAGTGACGCAGATTCAGTTGTTCTTCAGGTGTTAGTTCATTGCCATCAGCATGAAATGGATGCTGCTGTTTATGCTGAATGTAACTCGATAATGCTTCTAAACGATGTAGGGTGGTATGTGCATAATCTGCTTGATACTCAGTCGGCAGCAAGGGCAAATACTTACTTTCGAGCAAAAGCGAGCCATCAGCATTTTCGGTTTCGGCTTGAGTGAGGCCGTAATAAGGGAAATCCCGGTTTGCCGGCTCGCTAAGGCCTTGTGCAAATTTGCTATCGAACAGCTCGTTGTCGGTATAGGTCTGAATGTCATCCCAATTCGGCTGCTGCAAATCGGCATCAACACGTTTTGCAAGCTTGGGATTTAAATCAAAACGCCAAAATGTTTCCTGACGGTATTGTTCCTGCTGCGGTTTAGGCGCTTCATAGTCATTGTCAGCGCTATACCATTCTGGGAGTTCCTTACCAAAAATCCAGGCGGTTTTTTTATTATGTTCATGGCTGACAATAAAATGCGGAATGGCTAAAAGCTCTACATTGGCATTTGGATTTTTTTCGTCAATTAAAAGGCTTGAGCTATGTAAGCTAATGCGATGACTGCCTTGTTTTTTTAGACCTTCAAGCCAGATTTGAAAATGTTGCGCCAGTAAATGTTGTGACATGAGATCACGGAAACGCAAGTTATGCTGGTTAAAAATGGAATGCTGTACCCAGTAATTAAAGCTTAAATTCTGGCTGAGATACTCATTACCATACGTTACCAAAGTCAATTGTTGTTTCCAGATTGGATCGAGTGCCATTGTTATTGATCTCATAAATAATGACTTTATCTTATACTTTTTATAAATCTGGATGCCAATCTAATTTTCCTCTACAGGGAACTTCATCAATACGTTCAAAAACTGTTAGAATATGGGGTTTTATTATATTTTTAAATTGTTGCTTTGAGAGTTACTATGTCACTGGAAGCCCTGACCACTGAAGCGCTCGCTGCGATTGCAGCAGCTCAAGACCTTGCTACACTCGATCAAGTACGAGTGCAATTTACAGGGAAGAAAAGCCAGCTCGCGGAACAATCGAAGGCACTCGGTAAAATGGATCCTGAAGAACGTAAAGTTTTTGGGGCGAAAATTCACGCTGTACGTGAAGCCATTACTGGTGCATTAACGACACGCCAGGCGGAATTACAAAAAGCTGCACTAGAACAAAAACTTGCTAGCGAAATGATCGACATTACCTTGCCAGGTCGTGGTCAAAGCGTGGGTAGTATCCACCCTGTGACTCAAGTGCAAGAACGTATTTGCCAGTTCTTTACCAAAGCGGGTTTTACGGTTGCGACCGGTCCTGAAGTTGAAGATGATTATCACAACTTTGAAGCACTGAATATTCCGGGTCATCACCCTGCGCGTGCCATGCATGACACCTTCTATTTTGATGTCAATCATTTATTGCGTACGCATACTTCAGGTGTACAGATCCGTACCATGGAAACCCAACAGCCGCCGATTCGCATTGTTTGCCCGGGCCGTGTCTATCGCTGTGACTCGGACCAAACCCATTCGCCAATGTTCCATCAAATTGAAGGCTTATACATTGCGGAAAATACCAGCTTTGCGGAACTGAAAGGCTTGTTGGTTAACCTGTTAAATGAATTCTTTGAAAAAGATTTAACCGTACGTTTCCGTCCATCTTACTTCCCGTTCACTGAACCAAGTGCCGAAGTGGATATTATGGATGAACGCGGTCGTTGGTTAGAGGTTCTAGGTTGCGGTATGGTACATCCGAACGTGCTTCGAGCAGCGGGCATCGATCCTGAAAAATATAAAGGTTTTGCTTTTGGTCTGGGTGTAGAACGTTTTGCAATGCTTCGCTACGGCGTAAATGACTTGCGTATGTTCTTCCAAAATGATGTGCGTTTCTTACGCCAATTTGCTTAAGACAGATTATTGATGGCCTCTCCCTCAATTGAGGAGAGTGTTAAAACAGAAATTGAATTTTTAGATTTAAAAATCCCCCTCAATCTCCCTTTAAAAAGGGGGACTTACACGAAGAAAAATATCGTGTGAGAATTCCCCTCTTTCTTAAAGAGGGGTTAGGGGAGATTCAGGAAAATGAATTTATGAAAATTAGCGAAAATTGGTTACGCACATGGGTCAACCCGGCCATTGATAGCGAGAAACTCTCTGACCAACTCACCATGCTTGGTCTGGAAGTCGATGAATTAGCGCCAGCAGCTAAACCATTTACAGGCGTGGTTGTAGGTGAGGTTCTGACTGTAGAACAGCATCCAGATGCAGACCGTTTACGTGTCACCACAGTGAACATTGGTTCAGGTGAGCCTTTACAAATCGTATGCGGTGCGCCAAATGTACGTGCAGGGATGAAAGCTCCTGTAGCAACCATTGGTGCAGTATTGCCAGGTGATTTCAAAATCAAGAAAGGCAAGCTTCGTGGTGTGGAATCACAAGGCATGCTGTGTGGTGCTTCTGAAATTGACCTTGAAGATAAAATTGATGGTCTTTTAGAATTACCGAACGATGCGCCTGTAGGCGTAAATGTACGTGAATATTTAAACCTTGATGACAACGTGATTGATATCAGCATCACGCCAAACCGTGGTGACTGTTTCAGTATCCGTGGTATTGCACGTGAGATTGGTGTAATTAACCAATTGGCTGTGACTGCACCTGAAATCAAGGAAGTTGCTGCAACAATTACAGACCTTAAAAATGTAGTTGTTGATACAGAAGGTTGTCCGCGTTATTTGGGCCGTATAATCAAAAACGTCAACACCAAAGCACCGACACCTGAATGGATGGAGCGTGCGCTGGCTCGTTCTGGTATCCGTCAGCACAGTATTCTTGTCGATATTACAAACTACGTCTTAATTGAGCTCGGTCAACCATTACACGCATTTGATGGCGGCAAGGTTCAAGGTGCAGTTCATGTGCGTCAGGCAACGGCTGCTGAAAAACTGGTTCTTTTGAACGAGCAAGAAGTTGAATTGACTGAAGATGTGATGGTGATTGCAGATGATGCAAAAGCATTGGCGATTGCCGGTATTATGGGTGGCCTGTCTTCATCTGTGACTGATGCAACCACTGAAATCTTCCTTGAATCTGCATTCTTCGCGCCATTGCACATCGCAGGTCGTGCACGCCGTTATGGTTTACATACCGATGCATCTCAGCGCTATGAACGTGGTGTCGATTTCGAATTACCAATGATTGCCATGAACCGTGCATCACAGCTTATTGCTGAATTGGCGGGTGGTGAGTTTGGTCCAGTCACTGTTGCAGAAAAAGCTGAACTTTTACCAACACGTGACCCGATTGAACTGAATCAAGCTCAAGTGGATCAATTGTTGGGTTATCGCGTTGAAAGTGACTTTATTACCGATGCGTTGCAGCGTCTCGGTTGTATCGTAACGGTAAAAGCACAAGGCGAGTGGACTGTTGTTCCGCCTTCACACCGTTATGACATGGCCATTTATCAAGACTTGATTGAAGAAGTTGCCCGTATTCACGGCTATGACAATATTCAAATCAGTCTGCCTGTGATTGATGTGAAACTTGCAAAACATCAAGATCAGTTTGAATTGCCTCAACTTCGTCAAACCTTGGTGACTTTAGGTTATCAAGAGGCGATCAGCTTCAGCTTTGCCGATGCCAAACTTGAAAAACAATTGAATCCAAATGTTAATCCATTGATGTTGGCGAATCCAATCTCAAGCGAATTAGCTGCGATGCGTTCGACTTTGTTATCAAGCTTGATTCCATGCGTGCAGTACAATATTAATCGTCAGCAAAATCGCGTACGTTTCTTTGAGCTGGGTTTACGTTTTGATTATCAAGATGCGCAGAGCATTCATGATCTGAAACAAATCCCGACTTTGGCTTTAATTGCAGTCGGTGCTAAAAATGCTGAATCTTGGCATGCTAAAGCACAGCCGATGGATTTCTTTGACCTTAAAGGTGAAGTTGAAGAGATTTTAGCTGCGGGCCGTGTGAAAGTTGAATATGTTCGTTCAGAACGTGCATGGTTACATCCTGGTCAATCTGCTGAGATTTTAGTAGATGGCAAGTCTGTCGGTTACCTCGGCCGTTTGCACCCATCTTTAGAAGATGAACTCGATTTGGGCATCACTTGGGTAGCAGAACTCGATCAACAGGCTGTTTTGCAAACTTATGTATCTAATTTTACAGAATTATCACGTTTTCCATCGGTTAGACGTGATATTGCGCTTTTAATTAGTGATAAGATTAATGTTAGCGAAATTCAGCAACTTATCGAAAAAACGGGTGGAGAGTTATTAGGCTCGACCTGGCTGTTCGATGTATACACTGGACAAGGTGTCGAAGAAGGTAAACGCTCATTAGCATTTGCAATTTTATGGCAACATCCATCACGTACACTTGAAGATGCTGAAATTAAATCGGGTATGGATCAAATCATCGAAGTGTTGCAAAACACTTATCAGGCGACATTGAGGGCTTCATGACAGCATTAACAAAAGCAGAAATGGCTGATCATTTAAGTGAGCTCACGAGTTTAAACCGTCGTGAAGCAAAACAAATGGTCGAGTTGTTCTTCGATGAGATTAGCCAAGCGCTAATCTCAGGCGAGCAAGTAAAACTTTCGGGGTTCGGTAACTTTGAGTTGCGTGATAAACGTCAACGCCCAGGTCGAAACCCGAAAACGGGTGAAGAAATTCCAATTTCTGCACGCCGTGTAGTCACATTCCGTGCAGGGCAGAAATTCCGCCAGCGCGTAGGAAATGAGCAGATCGATTGATCTGCTTTTTTTTATTTTAAATTTGCCAAGCTCTATTACTTGAGTGAAGGTGAAGTAGGCTATGGTAGGAAATAATGTCGCAGGTGAAAATAAAATGAGATAATTTTTATTTTATTAAGCTTTATTTTAGACATAAAAAAAGAGAGCCAAAGGCTCTCTTTTTTTACTTAATAATCGTAATGATTATTGAGCAGCAGCTTGAGAAGCAGCAGTAGCGTCAGCAGCAGCGTCAACAGCTACAGAAGCAGCGTCAGCAGCTTGAGAAGCAGCAGCGTCAGCAGCAGGAGCAGCTTCAACAGTAGCAGCAGAAGCAGCAGCTTCAGCTTCAGATGCAGCTTCTACAGCTTCAGATGCAGCAGAGTTAGCGTCAGCAGCAGCGTCTTCAGTTTTTTTAGCACAACCAACGAAAGCTAAAGTAGTAGCAACTGCAGCAGCAATAGCGATTTTTTTGAATAACATGGCATCACTCTCTAAAATATGAGATTAAAAAAAACCTATGTTAGCCTGTTGAGTGCTTTTATTCTTCCTAATATTTGTTAGGCAGTAACAATGCAAAGGCAGTCTAACTGGTCTGCAAATATGCTATCACTGCGCATTTTGAATTACTACTAGGGAGCAGACGAAAAATGATGAAAATGATGAAAAATGAGCAATTTATTAACAGAAAATAACAATCAAGTGGAGGGTTTATATTGGATAAGTACTAAATAACTTGCTAAAAACTATAGTATTTTTTGTATGAATATTTTAACAATCATAAACTTGCATAAAAGTTTACAATAAAAATGACCAATTGTAGTTTTATGTAAACAAAGTCAACCAAATAAAAAGGCTATCGTTATAGATAGCCTTTTATATATAAAATAATAATGAATCGAATTAGCTAGTTGCTTTACGTTTCATTTGATCGAAGAAATCATCATTGGTTTTGGTTTCTTTCATACGATCGAGCAAGAATTCCATTGCGGCCAATTCATCCATAGGGTGAAGCAGTTTACGCAGAATCCAAACTTTACGCAGGTTATCTTCGCTCATGAGACGTTCTTCACGACGTGTACCGGATTTCTTGATATTCATTGCAGGGAACACGCGTTTTTCAGAAATACGGCGATCAAGCGTGATTTCCTGGTTACCTGTACCTTTGAATTCTTCGTAGATCACGTCATCCATTTTACTGCCAGTTTCAATCAAGGCAGTAGAAATGATGGTCAATGAACCACCTTCTTCAATATTACGTGCTGCACCGAAGAAGCGTTTAGGTCGTTCAAGTGCATGTGCATCTAAACCGCCAGTCAATACCTTGCCTGATGAAGGAATAACAGTGTTATATGCACGTGCCAAACGGGTGATTGAGTCAAGCAAAATTACCACGTCTTTTTTGTGTTCAACCAGACGTTTTGCTTTTTCGATGACCATTTCAGCCACTTGTACGTGACGAGCAGGAGATTCATCGAAGGTTGATGCAACCACTTCACCACGAACGGTACGTTCCATTTCGGTCACTTCTTCCGGACGTTCGTCAATCAGAAGCACAATGAGGAAACATTCAGGATTGTTACGCACAATTGACTGTGCGATGGTTTGCAAAAGCATGGTTTTACCGGCTTTAGGCGGCGCAACAATAATTGAACGTTGACCTTTACCAATCGGTGCAACCAAGTCAACCACACGCGAGGTTAAGTCTTCAGTAGTGCCGTTACCCAACTCCATCACCAGCTGTTCAGTTGGGAACAATGGGGTTAAGTTTTCGAATAATATTTTGTTACGTGAGTTTTCAGGCGTGTCGTAGTTAATTTGATTAACTTTTAATAAAGCAAAATAGCGTTCGCCTTCTTTCGGTGGGCGAATCGTACCTGTGATGGTGTCACCAGTACGCAAGTTAAAGCGACGAATTTGAGATGGGCTGACATAAATGTCATCAGGACCTGCAAGATAAGAACCTGCTGCAGAGCGGAGGAAACCAAAACCATCAGATAGAATTTCTAAAACACCATCACCAAAAATCTCTTCGCCATTCATTGCATGGCGTTTTAAGATGGCAAAAATGATGTCTTGCTTACGGTTACGAGCCATTCCTTCTAGGCCCATAAACTCGGCAATCTTGATGAGTTCGCCAATCGGTTTTTTCTTGAGTTCAGTTAAATTCATAGGGGGTCTGATAGAATCAAAATTCTGGAATAGAGATGAGGAAAGGGAGCAACATTCAGCCGCTTGCACGCAAAAAAAGTAACGTAATTGTATTTGCACAATAACAATTCAGAGATCTGATTCATTGTTTCGAAGAAAAAAGTGTAAAAACAATTTCTGTTGCCGAGCGGCGATCTTATGTGTTGTGTCTTGTAAGAAAATTGCGGATTGAAAATCCTTTATTCCTTGAACATGCAATATAAGAGAGAATAGAGCTTTTGTCAATTTATAGACGAAAAAAATACGCTATCCGGAGATAGCGTATTGGATTAAATAGGACTGTTTTTGAATCAGATGTTTTCTTCAATAAATGCAGTCAATTTAGATTTTGGTGCTGCGCCTACTTGCTGCGCAACCACTTCACCATTTTTGAACATCAATAGTGCAGGAATGTTGCGGATGTTGTAATTCACGGCAGTTGCTTCACAAGCAGTTACGTCAACTTTAACAACTTTAACTTTGCCTTCGAATTCTGTAGAAAGTACTTCTAATACAGGAGCAATTGCTTTACATGGTGCACACCAGCCTGCCCAGAAATCGACAAGTACAGGAACGTCAGATTGTAAAACGTCAGCTTCGAAGTTTGCATCAGTTGTGTTTACGATATTGCCAGACATGGATATGCTCCAAATAAAATTTTAAGATAGTTTTATATCTATAAGTATTACATAGCCTCGTTTAACTATGTAGAGGGATATGTAGATTTTCAGACATTATAATGAGTTTGTCTAATTGATGCTCACGATATTGGTAATCGTGTCATGCAATTGTCAATCATTAAAAACATAAAAACTGCTTCATTTGTGTTTATAAATGGCTTTTAAATTGCATGTATGTGAATTACTCTAAGCATAATTCTTATAGGTTCGTTGAATAATGTCAGATTTTTTGATTGATGAAGAGTTACTTGCTGCCATCGATATGGGGTCGAACAGTTTTCATCTTGCTATTGCACGTGTAGATCATGGCGAAGTAAAGAAAGTTGCTTCAATGTCAGAAAAAGTGCAATTGGCTGCAGGTCTGGATGAAAATAAAAATCTGACTGAAGCCGCACAGCAACGTGGTCTGGCCTGTTTGGCACGTTTTGTCGGGCGCTTAAGTTCAGTGCAAGCGAAACGGATGCGAATTGTAGCCACCAATGCTTTACGTCAAGCCAAGAATGGTCATGAATTTATTCAAAAAGCCGCAGAAATTTTACCTAAACCGATTGAAATCATTGCCGGTCGTGAAGAAGCGCGTCTGATTTATTTGGGTGTCTCGCATACCATGGCCAATAGTGGCCGTCGTCTGGTGATTGACATTGGTGGTGGTTCTACAGAACTGATTATTGGTGAGGAATTCGAACCAATTCATACCGAATCTTTGCAAATGGGCTGCGTCGCCTTTACCAAAGCTTATTTTAGCGATGGCGAAATTAACCAGAAAAATTTTGATAGAGCGGTCGTTGCTGCACGTAAAGAACTTTCAGGTATTGCCAACACCTATAAAACAGCGGGTTGGGATACGGTTGTCGGTTCAAGCGGCACCATTAAAGCCTGTCGTCAAATTACCGTAAATATGGGCTGGAGCGATGCGCAAGAGAACTTGACTCGCGAAGGTCTAGAAAAACTCAAAGAAAAATTACTCAAATTTAAGCATATCTCTGAAGTCGATTTTGATGGTTTAAAAGAAGACCGTCGAGCAGTTTTGCCAGCAGGGGTTGCCATTTTATATGCTGTGTTCGATGTACTTGAATTGAACAAGCTGGTGTATTCCGATGGTGCATTACGCGAAGGTGTGATGTATGACTTGCTGGGTCGTTTCCAACACGAAGATATCCGCGACCGAAGTGTGCAAGCTTTGATGGGGCGTTACAATGCCGATCCCAAACAGGCTGAACGTGTGGTGAAAACTGCGCAGCATTTATTTGATGGTGTAGCTAAGACACTGAATTTAAACAGTGAAGAAAGTGATTTGTTGCGCCGAGCAGCATATTTACATGAAATTGGCTTGGCGATTAGTCATGCGGGTTATCACCGTCATGGGGCATATTTATTACAACATTCAGATATTGCCGGCTTCTCGCAAATCGATCAAAACCACCTTTCACACTTGGTGGCACATCATCGTCGTAAGTTACGCAGTGACAGCCGAGTCGATGTAATGAAGGTGGGCGGTAGCAAATTAGTTTACCTAAGTCTATTGCTTCGTCTTGCCGTTTTGCTGAATCATAGTCGTAGCGATGAGATGCTTCCTGCCATTGAATTAAGTGTCGACAATGAGCAACAATGGCAACTAAGCGTTTCTGGCGATGCCAAACAATGGCCTTTGCTTGTAGCAGACTTGCACGATGAACAGGTGCAGTTCAAGCATTGGGATATTGAATTGAATATTCAGTCGGAACAATTTATCTATTAACAAGTTATTGGTTAACAAGCTATTGTTAGTTTCGGGATAATGGTCGACCTATGAAAAATAAAGCTGCTCAATCTAAAGCATGGACAACGGTTCAAATTGCACGTCATCCAGAACGTCCGCAATTTTTGGATTATGTTGGTGAAATTTTCACTGAATTCGATGCTTTACATGGTGATCGGTTGTTTGGTGATGATGGTGCAATGATCGGTGGCTTGGCACGTTTTAATGGTCAGCCAGTCATGATTGTTGGACAACACCGTGGCCGTAGCACGCGTGAAAAATTGCAACACAACTTCGGGATGAGTAATCCTGAAGGTTATCGCAAATCACAGCGGTTACTGGACATGGCAGAACGATTTAATCTGCCAGTATTTACCTTTATTGATACCATGGGTGCATATCCTGGTGTGGGTGCAGAAGAACGCGGTCAGGCAGAAGCCATTGCAACCAGTCTGGCACAGCTTTCAAGCTTGAAAGTGCCTGTGATTGCAACCGTATTGGGTGAAGGTGGTTCAGGTGGTGCACTCGGTATTGGTGTGGCAGATCGTGTGGTGATGCTGTCTCACAGTATTTACTCTGTGATTTCACCTGAAGGTTGTGCATCCATTTTATGGAAAACTGCGGAAAAAGCTGAACAAGCCAGTGAAGCGCTCGCATTGACTGCTGAAAAACTACAAAAAATGGGTATTGTGGAATATGTAGTGGATGAAGGTGAAGGTGCGCATTTGCAGCCTGAACAAGTCATGCAAGCTCTTAAAGATGTGTTACAACAGGCTTTAGAAGAATTGCAATCGATGGATGCGAATGAAAGATGCGAAGCACGTTACCAGCGTTTAATGAAGTTTGGCAGCGACAATTTAGGTCTGGCGTCTTAAAACAAATCCAGTGCTTTCCTATCGAGAGCACTTTTTTAATTGGATGTAGTGGCGGCATGGATTCCATGCTGTTGTTGCATCTGATGTCTGATTTATATCCTGAAAAAATTCGTGCCATCTACATCGATCACCAATTGCAAGAAAGTAGTGCAGATTGGGGACAGTTTGTAACTGATCAATGTGCTGAGCTGAATGTGCCTTATATTGTAGAAAGGGTCGAGGTACAAGCCGGCAACTTGGAACAACAGGCACGTAGCGCACGTTATCAAGCTTATTCAAAGCATTTAAAACCCAATGAAATTTTAGTTCTGGCGCATCATCAGCAAGATCAGGCGGAAACTTTAATGTTGCGTTTGCTCTCCGGTGCCGGAGTGCAGGGTCTAGCTGCCATGAAACAGGTCGATGTTCGCGCGCAATTCACGATCTGGCGACCATTGCTCGATATCTCGCGTGAGCAGATTTGCCAATGGGCAGCCCAACTCAATGTGCAAAATATTGAAGATCCCACCAATTTAGATCGCCATTATGATCGCGCCTGGTGCCGTCATGAATTGTGGCCAGTGTTAGAAAATCGCTATCCAAAAATGCAACAGGCACTCAGCCGTACCAGTTATTTAATGCAAGATGCTGACGAAATTCTGCAAGACGTACTACAGCAAGATTTAGCACTTTGCGGATCGGCAACTGTACTGGATTTAAAAAAATTATCCCAGTTATCCAAAGCGCGTCAAAGACAATTGTTATCCGCCTGGATGAAAGGGCAGGAGATCTATCGTCCGAGTTTTGAGATGGTGGAACGCGTGTTGCATGAAGTGATTGCGTCCAAATCCGATGCACAGGCAGCATTGCACTGGAACCAATATTATTATGTGCGTTATCAACAAAAACTTTATCGATTAAGTTCAGCAGAATATATGGCTGAAAAAAGTGAATTTAATATTTCAGCACAAGTAATCCGTTTAGAATTAAACCAAAATATTAAAGTGCTCTCAGGACAGTATGTTGCTGAAACTGCGAAAATCGGATTGTCAGCCTCGCTATTGGGCAAAGAATTAAATCTGGTGATGCGTCAAGGCGGAGAAAAAATTCATTTGCATGGACGAGTGGGAACCTGGCCGTTAAAAAAAGCCATACAGGAAGCACAAATTTTTCCTTGGCAGCGTTATACAATTCAAATATTAAGCATAGATAATGTTATGCTTGGTGTTTTTACACCGAAAGGGTTTTGGTTAGCTCAATCTGAATATTGTGAAGTCGGTGGTTGGCGACCAAAGTTGATCTCTTAGTTAAAAAATTCTAAGTCGAGTATGATTCATGAGTGCAGCTTTAAATTGTAATATTTGTTTTATTGGTGGCGGTAATATGGCTCAAGCCTTAATTGGCGGACTCATTTCGCGTGGTTTGCCACCGACACGTATTACAGTTTCTGATCCGGTCGAAAAAGTACGTCTTTTATTAGAAGAAAAAGATGTACATGTCACCGATGACAATATTGCTGCCATTCGTGATGCCGATATCGTTCTTTTTGCGGTGAAGCCACAAGTGTTGGCGAGCGTATTAAAACCGCTTAAAGGTTTATTTGACGGTAAACTGGTGATGTCGATTGTTGCGGGGGCTGAAATTTCCACCATCGCAAATCTGCTAAATACCGATCGAATTGTCCGGGTGATGCCGAATACGCCTGCCTTGGTACAAACAGGGGCACATGGTTTGTATGCCAATGATGCAGTGGATAGCAAAGACCGTGAGCTTGCAAGCCAGGTTTTGGCAGCAACCGGCTTAACGATTTGGGTGAATACCGAAGCACAGATTGATGCAGTGACTGCAGTGTCTGGTTCTGGTCCAGCCTATTTCTTTTATATGATGGAAAGCATGATTCGTGCAGGAAAAAACTTGGGTCTGGATGAGAAAGTGGCGACAGCGCTGACTTTACAAACGGCTTTAGGTGCTGCGCAAATGGCGATCACCAGTGCAAATTCACCTGCAGAATTACGTAAAAACGTAACCTCTCCAAATGGCACAACTCAGGCTGCACTTGAAGTCTTTGATCGTGCACAAATCTCTCAGAATATTCAGGCCGCTTTGGCTGCAGCTCAAAAGCGCAGTCAGGAACTTGCTCAAGAGCTAAGTGAAAGTAGCAAATAACTCGTTTTTATTTAGGAAAGTTCCAGTATGGGTGCAAACTCTGCGCTAATTTTTGGCATTATCATTAACGTAGCGATTTTGCTCGTGTTCTTCCGTTTTCTCATGCAGTTGGCAGCGGTGAATGCTTATAATCCGGTGGTCATGTCTACGGTAAAAGCCACGAAAATCGTTGATGTCTTTGGTCGTATTTTTCCCACTGTAGGAAAAGGTCGTGTGAACCTTGCGGCTTTGGCGTTGGTGGTACTTTTATATTTACTCAAGATTTTTGGGGTGATGTATTTGTCCGGTGCCATGCCGAATAGTCCGGTACATTTGGTGATTTTGACTTTTGTCACCATGATTCAGGACTTGATTCGTTTCTGTCGTTATTTGATTTTTGCGACGATTATTTTAAGTTGGGTGGTGATGTTTACACAGTCTCGCTCACCTTATATTGAAGTGATTCAAGAGCTGGCAGAACCGTTGTTGGCGCCATTCCGTCGTATTTTGCCGAATATGGGGATGATTGATTTATCTCCAATTATTGCATTCTTGACCTTGTATATTGCTGAAATCATCATGAATCAAGTGGCGATTGTGCTTTTGACAGGGCTTTAAAATTTGCTCGATAAAAAAGGACTCGATTGAGTCCTTTTTTATTGCCTGTTGAAATGCTCTATTCTTTATGGAAATAGAAAATGGCATAAGGTTAGTTGAGAAGATTGGAGGTTCCTCTTCCTCTAAGAGAGGTGAGGGATAAATCTTTTTTGGAATAACCCTCATCCCAGCCTTCTCCCAAAGGGAGAAGGAGCTTTAAAAGTGAGAAAGAGCTAATACAAGATTAATGCGCTTCATCCCAATTCATGCCTTTACCGACTTCTACAATCAAGGGGACTGAAAGTTTCACGACAGATTGCATCACTTCAGCCAGTTTCGGTGCCAATTCATCGGCAATGTCGGCATCGACTTCAAATACCAATTCATCGTGTACTTGCAGCAGCATTTTGGCTTTGTCTTTCGGTAGCATTTTATCGACTTCAACCATCGCCATTTTAATAATGTCGGCGGCACTGCCTTGAAGAGGTGCATTGATCGCTGCACGTTCAGCACCTTTACGAACCATCATATTACGAGCGTCGATATCAGGCGTATATAAACGGCGACCAAAAATGGTTTCCACAAAACCCTGTTCCAAAGCAATCTGACGCGTACGTTGCATGTATTCGTAAATGCCCGGGTAACGGTGGAAATACTGCTTGATATAGTCTTGTGATTCCTGGCGGGTAAAGCCCAGTTGACGAATCAGGCCAAATTCCGACATACCGTATAGAAGTCCGAAATTGACCGCTTTGGCTTGGCGGCGTTGGTCATTGGTCACGTCTTCCAGTGCGATGCCCAATACTTCAGCCGCGGTACGGCGATGCACATCTTGGCCATGCTTAAAGGCATCGACCAACGCTTCATCCTGGGAAAGATGCGCCATTAAACGCAGTTCAATTTGTGAGTAATCGGCTGCCAGCAAGACCCGACCTTCCGGTGCAATAAAAGCTTTACGAATTTGACGGCCAATTTCGGCACGAATCGGAATGTTTTGCAGGTTAGGATCGGTTGAAGATAAACGCCCGGTTGCGGTTAAAGCCTGATGATAACTGGTATGCACACGTCCGCTGTCATTGTTGGCCTGTTTTTGCAGGCCATCAGTATAGGTACTTTTCAGTTTAGACAGACCGCGGTATTCCAAAATCAAAGCGGTGATTGGATGGTCAATTTTTTCCAGAATACTTTCACTGGTACTGTATTGTCCGGTCGCGGTTTTTTTGCCGCCTTTTAGCCCAAGTTTATCAAATAAAATTTCACCGACTTGTTTTGGTGAGCTGACATTAAAGCTTTGTCCAGCCATTTCAATAATCTGACTTTCCAGATTTTGAATGGTATTGGAAAAATCTACACTCAATTGATCCAGAAATTTCAGATCCAGCTCGATACCGTTTTCTTCCATAATCGTCAGAACACGGGCAACCGGCATTTCAATATTATGCAAAATGCCATCAAGTTCAGGCACGGCTTTTAATTTTTTAGACAGCACTTCATATAGACGATAGGTCACATGCGCATCTTCAGCGGCATAATGTGCGGCTGTTTCAATCTCGATTTGGTTAAAGGTTTTCTGTTTAACCCCTTTGCCGGCCACTTGTTCAAAGGTGGTGGTCAAATGGCTTAAATAGACACGCGCCACATCATCCATACCATGACGTGTTGCCACAGAATTTAGAACATAAGAGGCCAGCATGGTATCGAAATACCAGCCTTGTAATTCAATGCCGTGATTTTGCAAAATGTGGGCATCATATTTTAGATGGTGACCAATTTTTTTAATGCTGGCATCTTCTAGAATTGGTTTGATTTGCGCAAGGATGGTTTCACGATTCAGCTGTTCCGGTGCATCTTCATAGTCGTGTGCCAGTGGAATGTAATAGGCATCATTAGCATCAAAAGCCAGTGAAAAGCCGACCATTTCAGCGACACGATAATCCAGGCTGGTGGTTTCGGTATCAAAGGCAAAGCGTTTTTCGCGACTTAGGCGCTGGAAAAGCTGTTCCCAGTCTGGCTGAGTTAAAATGGTATGATAAGTGGCTTTCCCCAGTTGATCATCAACACTGCTCAGCTCTGCCTCAGCTTCGGTATTTACCACGACTGCGGTATCTACAGAAGTTTCGATTCCTTTAGAAGCCTGTTTATAAACTGAATTATTCGGATTATTGGGATGATCGAGCGACTGTAACTGGTTACGGAATTCAAGTTCAGTATATAAGCGGCGCAGTTCTTCGACATTAGGATCCAGAAGTTTAAGATCTTCATAGGTGAGGCCCATATCAAGATCACAGACGATACTTGCCAGCTGATGATCCAGGGTAATGCCTTCGACATTGTCTTTAATGCTTTGGCCAACTTTGCCTTTAATTTTATCGACATTTTCTAAAATGCCGCCAATGGAACCGTATTCGTTTAAAAGTTTAGCAGCTGTTTTTGCACCCACGCCCGGTACACCACGAATGCCATCCGAGGCATCGCCCATCAGGGTTAAATAATCGATAATTTGATTCGGCCACACCCCGAATTTCTCAAATACGCCATCGACATCCATTGGCTTGTCTTTAAAGCTGTCTTCCAGGGTCACTTTGTCAGTGACCAATTGAGCCATGTCTTTATCGCCAGTGGAAATGAGGACCTGATAACCGGCTTTTTCAGCACGTTTAGCCAGTGTACCAATCACGTCATCCGCTTCAGCGCCTGGCAGGGTATGCAAAGGAATACCTAAAGCACGGATCAGGTTGTGAAGATAGGGAATCTGCTGAGAAAGCTCCTCCGGCATACTTGGACGGTCGCCTTTATAAATCGATGAAAGTGCATGACGGAAAGTCGGTTCAGGAGTATCAAAAATCACCGCCATATGGGTCGGTTGAATACGACGCATCAACTTTTGAATCGCAGAAATGGCACCACGAATTGCGTTGGTCTGTAAACCAGTCGAAGTGGTTAGTGGTGGCAGTGCATGGTACGCACGAAATAAAAAATATGAGCCATCGACCAAAACAAATGGTGGCATTGAAAGATTCCTAATTCAAATATCGAGCTTATTGTACGTGATTTTGCACATGAACATAGACACATCATCAAACAAGCGTGTTACCGAATATCTGATGAATGCTTAAAAATCAAAGTCCGAGCTGATGTATGATCAAGTCAAAAGGATTGAGATAAAGAAAAGATGCGCAAAGGGCAGAGCGAAATCCGGATGATTTGGCTGATGGTATTGATTATTGTCGGCGTGGGGTCTTGGTTTTTAGATGTACGCGTATTCACGTATTTATGTGGCTTGGCCTTTGTCATGAGCGTGATGCAATATGTCGATGCCATCCAGACACCCGCAGTGAAAATTGCTGCAGAAACAAATCTTTCAGTTCAGGAAACCTCTAAAGTTCCTTTATATCTTTCCTCAATTGTTGCCCTTGTCGGTGGTGCAATGGAGTGGGGTTTTGCCGTGGGTCTGGGCATTACCGCGTGGATTTTTTTCTTTCTGAGATGGTTACGCCGTTTAGAAGGCTTATTAAACCAGGTGCAAACGCGATTACATCAGGCGCCAATCAACCTGTCTTCTACTGTCGAAAATCCGCCCCCTCAACTTGCAGAATCTGAAACTGCCTCAGCTTCATTAGAGCTGATTGATCAGTTAAAGCGGTGGATCTTTCAAGGAAATCCTGTTTTAAAAGCCGCTATATTGGTGCTGGTGATGGGTATCGTATTATTACTGCGTTTTGCCACCGAACATTGGCAACTCAGTCTTGCACTGAAACTGGCGATTGTGGCCAGTGTGAGTGCCGCAGTTACTGGATTGGGGTATTGGTTCCAGACTAAAAACCGCAGTTTTGCACTGGCTTTGGAAGGCTTGGGTTTAGCTGCATTATTTTTGACCTTATTCTTTGCCTATTACAATGCCGTGATTCCGACCTTGGGAATTGCGGCAGTGTGTTTTGCGGCAATTATGTCCGTGACGCTGGCTTTAAGTTTAAAACAACAATCGATTGAACTGGCACTGATGGCGATGATCATTGCCTATATTGCACCGTTTACCTTGCCGGTTCGCAATGCAACTGCCATTGAATTGGTTGCCTATTATGTGGTGATTAATCTTGCTGTTGCCGTGTTAAGTACATTACGCCCCTGGAAAATCCTCAATCAGATTGCCTTTTTAATGACCGTGATTGTTGGAGGAGGCTATGCCTTTTATCAGGGTGAAGAACAGCAACGCAATACTTTAACCTTATTGGTTGCTATCCATACCGCCATATTTGTCTGGCTGAGCTTTCGTTTTAGCCAGCTGATTGCCAAAGACGATCTGGCCCAATTCAAGCTGAAACCTGCTTTGGATATTGCCCTAATTTTTGGTGCACCGATTGTTGGTTATATTTTTATTTATTTAATGCATTTTGAAGAAATGCTTTGGCAAGCCGGTACAAGTCTGGCGTTTGCAGTCGTATATGCAGGCTTATATCAACTCTCTAAACGCAATCAGGCGGTGCAGCTGATTTCACAAAGCTATTTTAGTTTAATGCTGATTTTTCTGGCTGTGATTCCGCCCATTCTGCTATCTGGACAATGGAGTGTGATTGGCTGGGCAGTTGAAGGACTGATCATTTTTACTTATGCCTTGTATCACAAGTCGGAGATCAGTCGTTATCTTGCCATGGGCTTGCTGATAGTTGCGGGCTTATCCAGCCTTTATTATCTAGTCGAGCTGAATGAATTTCCACGTGAGATGTATTGGGGATTATGCTTGAGTTATTTTGCCGTGGTCCTGGTGGCCAATAGCCAAGAATCTTTTAGACAGCAGCTGACCAATTCAACCATCGCTTTTCACTGTTTACAGATGCTGTCTGCAACCACCATGTTCATTGTGCTGTTGCTGGATGAAATTGACAGTCCTCACCAGCTTGCGATGAGTTTGTTGATTGTCAGTGGATTCTATTTGCTGATGAATGAAGTCCTGTTACGTTGTAAAGCTACGTGGTCGTGGTTATTTCCCAAATGGTTGGGCTTAATTCCAGTCTTTGTATTTGCATTCATTATGGTGATTGATCAGAGCAAGCAGGGCATTATTGTGTGGGAGTCTGCTTTTGATCGAGTAGGTTTCGCATTCTCTGGCTTGATGTTGACTGCATTATGGCTGCGTCCAATGTTGGGCGTGCGGACTGAAAAAGAGTGGGTCAGTTTTGGGACGCTAACCAGTCTCGCCATGACCAGTTTAACTTTGGTTCCAAGCATGCCTTATATTAGTGTGGTGATCTTGCCTTTACTATTCTGTGCCTGGTGTTATTGGCAGGTGGATAATCCAGACTGGAAAATGTTCTGGCAAGCACGCAGTAGCCTAGTGCTGATGGCGACGTGGATTATCTGTTCACAACTTTTTACCCAACAAGCATTCCAAGGTTATTTTTTACCGATCATTAATCCATTTGATCTGGTGAGTATTGCCATGTTGGCGTGCTTTATCTGGATGTTGTCATTGCAGGTTAAAACGGGTCTAGATAAAGGCATCGTGGCGGTGCTCATGGTGCTCAGTCTGCTTTGGCTCAGCAGTTATATTGTGCTACGTGCATTGCATATGTATTTAGGCACGCCATTTAACGAACTTGCTTTATGGGAAGATGGTACGGTTCAACTGAGTTTAACTTTATTATGGGTCGGTTTGGCTTTTATGACTATGAGTCTGGCCAGTCGCAAACAGTTGCGTTCAGTCTGGATTTTGGGTGGCAGTATTTTGGTGATTGTGACCTTAAAACTGGTGCTGTTTGATTTGTCGCATATCGGGACTTTAACCCGGGTAATTTCATTCTTGGGCGCAGGCTTTGTGATGTTGGTGATTGCCTATATCGCCCCGATTCCTGAAAGTTCTTTACCGCAAAAATTCCCCTAAATCCCCCTTTGATAAAGGGGGACTCGAATCTAAATAAGTATTTGATTTGATTCTCCCTCCTTTTATAAAGGAGGGTCGGGGAGGATTAAATTATAAAAATAATTATTTCAATCCCGGTTCTCGGTTCACTTCTTTGGCATTGGCATTGGCATATGGGTCAATGTCTTCCTCAGTTAAAGGCTGAACATTCGCAGGTCGATCGACAAAGCCCATTTTTGGCACTGGAATTTCAATCTGATTGTCCAGGAAACCATTACGGATGCGTTCCTGCATCTCATCCCGAACTTTTAAAAAGTTTTCACGGTCACACCAAATCGCAAATAAAAGTTCAATGGATGATTCGCGGAAGGCCGTAACGGTCACGGCAGGTTTTGGATCAGCCAGAACCAGTGGGTATTTGTTGGCTACATCCAGCAAAACTTCACGTACTTTAATGATGTCTTCATGAAAATTGATGGCCAAGGTAATTGGGATACGCCGAATCGGAAACTTGGACAGGTTATAGACCGGTGCACGAATCAGCTGTTCATTGGGGACGCGCACATAGACATTGTCCTGAGTCAGCAGTTTGACCGAGAGCAAGTCAATTGAAATTACTTCACCTTCAATGGTATGTCCGCGAATCAAGGTCATTTGCACGGTATCACCAATTTCAAAAGAACCTTCACCAATCAGGAACAAGCCACTGATTAAGTTGGAGGCAGAAGTTTGTGAAGCAAAACCCAAGGCTACCGTCAAAATACCGGCAGCACCTAAAAATACACTCAGTTTAAAGCCGGCTTCTTTAAGGCTGGCCATCACAAAAATCAGGAAGATGAAATAGAAAATACCGCGTCGCCAGACCAGACTCTGGTGTGCATTAAAACGTGAGCCTATGGTACGAATAAAAGCATTCGAGACAAAGCGGGCAATCAGGAAACCAATAATGGACAAGATCACGGCCACTAAAATTTCAGTCAGGCGTTCCGTATTGATATTGGTGAAAATTCCCTTGACGCTTTGGGTAATTTCTTTTGGGATATTTGAATCTGCCATGTTGCCCCCCTAGAAAAATGAATCAAACATATTAAACAAAGCACTGGCAGGAGCGCGTGGCGGATGCAGATACATCACTTCACCTGCATGCGGCGGGGTGCGGTTTTCAATCCGAATTCGAGGCGGCCGATCCAGACCTTCATGCAGGACTTTAATTTGTGAAGTCCATAAGCGTCCGGTACTTTCACTATAAAATAGGGGGAGTGCGGAAACGGGCACATTCATCCGGTCAAAGCGTAACTGTTGATGGCTGGTATTATGAAACTCAATCGGGGTGACAGCACGAAAGGCGCGGGGTTTTAACTGGTGCAGTTCTGTACGGCCATCGACCGCAGTGGCATAGCAAATTTCCCCAGTACGGTGATTCGGTCCAAACCAGGTATCTTTAGGCAGAATCACTGGAATATCAAACAGAGGATCTTTCTGTCCATCGACAAAACCGGCAATCCATAACGGGGTACTGATATACAGCGTACCACGCTGTCCGGCAGGAATATAAATCGGATCAACAGGTTTGATCACCACGGAACGATCAGCCAAACGCGGCATAAGCTGTAACTTGTTTTGCGTTGACTTGAACATATAGCGTTCTACTTTGACCGGTTGTGGAAATCCAAAATTTGGATCTTCAATCTGATGCCACTTTTGTTCATAGTCGTACTGAACCTGTGGGCGATGAAATTCCATTCGCCATTCTTGTAAGCCCCGGGTCAGACGAAATAACAGCGAACCAAATTGCCATGCTTTGGGCTGATTCAATTCAAAAGTGTGTTCACCCCACCATTTTAAATTCGGGTGCTCCGGTTCGATCAATTCATTGCTTTTAGACAACGGCACATTTCCTTTATTGCTTAATCAGTAAAAACAGACTTCACGCTGTCTTATGCTTAGAGTACACTCAAATCAATTTATTCATCATTATAAACTTTGATGCAAATACTTAAACAATTACAAATACCCTATAGTTTTGCCAAGCGCCATGGCGTATTGCTTCGATACGAGGGCGATCAGGCCTTTATTGTGCGCCGTGAAAATACCCCATTGCTGGCGATACAAGAAGCCCGTCGCTATTTAGGTCATGCTGCACAGCATCAATTATGTAGCGAACAAGAATTTCACCAATTGCTCAGTTCAAGCTTCGCCGGAGATACTGGCGAATCGCAGCAAGTGGCTGCAGGTCTGGAAGATCATCCTGATTTACTCAGTCTGGCCGACTCGGTGCCTGAAGCTGAAGACTTAATGGATCAGGAGGATGATGCTCCGATTGTACGTTTGATCAATGCATTATTGTCTGAAGCGATTCGCGTCGGTGCGTCCGATATTCATATCGAATCTTTTGAAAAAAAATTATCCGTACGTTTACGTGTCGATGGTCAGCTACGCGAAATTGTGCAGCCGCGGCGTGAACTGGCGCCACTTTTGGTGTCGCGCATTAAGGTTATGGCCAAACTGGATATTGCCGAAAAACGTGTTCCGCAAGATGGCCGTATGTCTTTAAGACTGGCAGGACGTGAAGTGGATGTCCGTGTATCGACTTTGCCATCCTCGCATGGTGAACGTGTGGTAATGCGTTTGCTGGATAAGCAAGCCGGGCGTCTAAATATGACCCATTTGGGCTTAATGCAGCCTGATTATGATCGCTTAACCCATTTGGTACATCGTCCGCATGGTATTATTCTGGTGACTGGACCCACCGGTTCAGGTAAAACCACCACTTTATATGCGGCATTGTCCGACCTGAATGATGGTTCAAAAAATATTTTAACGGCTGAAGATCCGATCGAATATCAGTTGGAAGGTATAGGGCAAACGCAGGTCAACACCAAAGTGGATATGACCTTCGCCCGAGCTTTAAAAGCCATGTTGCGTCAGGACCCTGATGTAGTGATGGTCGGCGAGATTCGTGATCTGGAAACTGCAGAAATTGCTGTGCAGGCATCATTAACGGGGCATCTGGTTTTATCAACCTTGCATACCAATACTGCAATTGGTGCGGTCACTCGTCTAAAAGACATGGGCATTGAGCCGTTTTTACTTGCGAGTTCTTTGATTGGTGTGATTGCGCAGCGCTTGGTTCGTACCTTATGTCCACGCTGTGCAACATGGCATGAAGCGGATGCTTTTGAAACAGAAATTTTCCGCCATTTAGATGTCGGCACTGAACTTAAGTTGCCGCAACCTAAAGGTTGTGAACACTGTGCACATACCGGTTTTATCGGGCGTACTGCCATTTATGAAATTGTCCCTGTGGATGATCAAATGCGCCGTTTAATCCATGGCAATGCTGCGGAATATGAAATTGAAACTTATGCGCGCAAACAGTCGGGTTCTATTCGGGATGATGGTCTACGCAAAGTAATCGCAGGAAAAACCACCTTGGAAGAAGTGCTTCGTGTGACCAATGAGGCAGCGGATTAACGCGAAATACTTTTGTCTTTTATAAGATTGGATAAATTGCTGAACTTAGTGAAGTTCAGCAATTTTTTTTATCAGTTGTACACGAACTGGAGCAGTCGAATTACCTGGATTGCACTTAGTTTCATTTTCATAAAACTTTTGCCAAGTTTGTAGCATCTCTAAAGTAAAAATATCTGAGGTTTTGAGATTTATATATCTGTTCATGATGCTGTTAAGACTTTCTTCAGCAAATTATCTTTTAGCAAAATCCAATAAATTTTATGGGGTTTGGAGATATTCACTGAATGTGGAGATTCACCTGAGATTTACCTCACTTTTTTAAGTGAATCAGATCAGCAGGTATAATTTATGTGGATGAGAGATTTGAGATGTGATGAATAGACTCTATCCTAAAATGACCTGATTCATTTTAGGATAGATTTAAATTCTACTTAGGTAATAGGATTTAAGGTTACATTAATATTGCCACGTGTTGCATTGGAATAAGGGCAAACAATGTGCGCGGCATCGACCAGTTTTTGTGCTTCTGCCTGATCCATACCTTCTAAATGAATGTTTAAGGTTACTTCAATACCAAAACCGGTCGGGATCGGACCAATACCGACTTCACCTTCGATATAGGCATCTTTGGCGATATTTAATTTATCGCGGTTGGCAACGAATTTCATGGCACCTAAAAAACACGCTGAATAACCGGCTGCAAATAGTTGTTCGGGATTGGTGCCACCACCCGGTCCACCCATTTCCTTAGGTACTGCTAATTGAACATCCAAAATTCCATCCGATGAGGTAGCGCGCCCATCACGTCCACCGGTTGCTTTTGCTTTTGCTGTATAGACTGCTTTTTCTAAAGGCATTGTTATGATCCCTGTGAATTGAATTGAGCTGTTATCGTGTGGGATTTTGATGAAAGAATAAGCAGTGATTTTGTAATTTTTATAGAAGAAAAAATTGCAATATAAAGCTGAATTGAATTAGAAATTGATAATTTTGCGATGCTGTATTAAAGGCATGGAAGTACGAACAGCTTCTTGCTCGGCAAGGTCAAAAGGAACAGTGATTAAGCTCGCCCCTTCGCTAGTAATGATATCTAAAATTTGGCCACGGCTATTGCTTGCACCAGCATGGCCCCAAGTTTGGCGTTTTTCACCATGCCAGCCTTGTTGAGCTGCACCTAAAACATCACATTGGCTATCCATCGCACGTGCTTGCAGGAGTAATTGCCAGTGCATTTGACCGGTGGTGTAGGTAAATGCTGCAGGTGCGGTCAATATATTGGCACCTTGAGTACGTAAAGTGAGGGCAAGTTCAGGAAAGCGCAAGTCATAGCACACCATTAGCCCAATATTGCCGAAAGGTGTTTTTGCAACGACGACATCTGTTCCGGGCTCGAAAAATTGGGATTCCTGATATCCACCGACAGCATCACCGACTTGTACATCAAATAAATGAATTTTGTCATAACGCGCTTCAGTCCGTTCCGGACTGATACACAGACTGACCGTACGGACACGACCATCAGCAATAACAGAGCCATCTGGACGGAACGGGCATGGGAGAGTGCCTGCTACAATCCAAATTTGATATTGATGCGCAAGTTTTTCCAGGCGCTGTTGAATGGCTTCAAACTGCGTAGCGGTTTCGCGTTGTTTTCCGCCTGCAAAACAGACAAAGTTTTCAGGGAAAACAATCAGCTCTGCGCCATCTGCTTTACTTTGTTGTATCAAGGACTCGATCACGATGAAATTGGCTTCAATATCATCTTGGGAATTCATTTGTACAACAGAGAGTAAAGTCATGTGATGGCTCTAAATAATAATTTTTATACGTTTTGTTGAGACACTTGTTCTATGGTGTCTTGCTCTTTTTGCAGTTGCTTAACCAAAGGTTCAAACATGTTTTGGTTACTTTCATTCAATTTCATCAATGTTTTATGTGCATCTAAAACAGTGGTTAACATAGCGTTATGCGTAATGTGTTCTTCCATCAATTCACGGGTACATACTTTCGGATCACCGCAGTAATTTAAGATCACAAAAACCTGACCCAAGCCCATGCTATTGGCCAAGGTGGTAATATCTGGATTGGTAGATAACATGACCGCCTGAATTTGGTGAATTTGCTTCAGCTTTAAACCAAGCTTGGCAAGTATCCCTAAAACAGTACTGTCAATAAATGTAGTTTGGGTTAAATCTACGATTGCCCCAACGACATTCGATTGCTGTTCAATTTTACTAAGGAGTTTGTCTAGACTAATACAAGATTGGGCACGCACTTCACCAATAAGCTTAAAAATATGCGTTCCATTCAAGCTTGCATATTCAACATGACCTGTTGACATATAAATGCCATTTGCAGAGAAGGATTCTAAAATTATCACATAGGGCTACTATAGACTCAAGTAGTCTAGGGTCGTATATCGCTTAGTTGAAAGTTAACGCATTGATTATATGATTAATTCATTCGGCGTAAACTTAGGATCGCAATATCGTCTGCAACATGTTCAGGCGCTTGGAAGGATTGATTCTGTAAATCAAAGACCAATTTTTCAAATTGTTCATTCAGTCCGCCAGGATAAGGCTCGAGTGCACCATCTGAACAAATAATAAACCGCGCATGACGATTCAGCACACACTCAAACTCTTCAACTTCAAGATCCTCAGTGAGTCCTAAAGGAAAGCTGCTGGTATTTAAAATTTGCGGTGGCTGGTTCGGTTCAAAGATAATTGCAGGGGGGTAATGCCCGGCACTGGACCAACGAAGCTGATGCGTTTCTAAATTTAAAACCCCGGCAATCATTGTAATATGTTTTTCGATATTTTCTTGAACCAGCATGCCGTTAAGTTTTTTAATCAACTCGCGCGGTGTTTTAGAGCGACCATGAAAGGCAGCCATCCAGGAAGTCAATAAACTGCTAGTGACTCCATGTCCAGAGACATCCGCCAAATAAAAGATAATTTCTTTATCGCTAATTTTCCAGTAATCGTACCAATCACCTGACAGATATGCAGAAGGCTGAAACAATGTTTCAACTTTGTAATTGATCAGTTCAATCGGATTAGGAAGCAAACACTGCTGCAAATGTGCAGCTGAGGGCAGGTCGCGACTATCTTGATTACGTTTATATTGCGCATCAATTTTGAGTAATGACGCTACGGGATCAACGGGTAATTTATTCCAGATCCAGCCCGCTAAAGCACCCAGCTCCCAAGCTTGGGCTAAAGCGGTGCCTTCATTTTCAAAAGCCAGCACAATCGTGGGTAATGACCACTGACGCGTCAAATAGTCTTGTACATCCGCAATTGCTAGAATTGTGGGATCATACAAATCAATATCATCTATGTGAATCATTTGTACACCTGGAAGCGTACTTAGAACCTGATCTAAATAAGGAATATTGCGAGTCGGTTGAATGAAATACATAAAGAAATTGTATGATCCTTAAGGTAATAATGTATAGCTGTACTATAACAAGCGAATGATCGGCAAAGAAAGACGCTCTACTGACCATATTTTTAATAAATGGCAAAGACTTATTTAGTTGTGGTGTCTACATCATCGTTTTGCATTTCATCCGTGCTGTTATTTTGATTATCTTCTAGCACCTCATCCTCAACGCTGTCTACATCATCTTCAATGAACATGCTTTCAGATTCTAGCCCTTTTTTTTCTGCAATTGCGAAATTTTTACGCTGCAAATAAATATCACGAATGGCAGCATATTTATCGCCTTGTAACACATCTTCTATATCTAAAATTTGTGAACGGGCATCAATTCCGCGTAACGCTTGATCTGCCCAGTAAATCCTGTCGTGATCATCTAAAATGTATTTTTGTGGGCGTGCCTGACTATCTACTATGGTGCCCAATCCATCACGAAATGTACTTGGACCGAAAAGGGGTAAAACTAAATATGCACCAGAGGGAACGCCGTAATAACCTAATGTTGTACCAAAATTTTCTTCTTCAGCAGACAATCCAAGACGTCGGGCAGGGTCGGCAAAGCCTAAAGTGGTGATGGTATTAATCGTAAATCGTCCTAAAGATTCTGCAGCACGAAGAGGACGACCTTGAATCAGTTGATTTACGACATTCCAAGGTTCGCCTAAATTTTTGCGAAACTGACGATACGACCCACGAACATCAGTGGGTACTTTTTCCTTATATTGAATTGCTAGAGGACGAGCTACATGACGATCTAGAACATCATTAAAAGCAAAGATCTGTCTATTCAAAGGTTGCAAGGGATCCTTTTGAATTTCAGGTTGGGATGCATTTGCATTTACTTTTAAATCTTTCGCTTTAACATTTTTTAATTCTTTTAATGCTTCAAGACGAGGGTGTTGAGCTGTTTGGATTTTTTCTGCAGGAGAGGTTTTTAGGTTATCTGTTGCTGAAGATTCGGAAGTATCAATTGAATCATTTGCATATACAGGAGAAATCAAACCTAAAGATAGAAGGCTAGCCCAAACATAATGAAAGTGGTGCATAAAAAATCCTAGAGCTTTATCGTAAGCCAGTGCTTAAAGCTAAAAATACCTAATAAAGTATATTAACAGTTCTTTGAACGATGGTATTAAAACAAATTTGATCAAATTATGTAGGAAAAAAAGATAAAGCGATTAAAAAATATTCATATAATGAAAAAGGTTTGAAAAAGGGGTTGCGCCTGATCTGAAATGCTGTAGAATGCACATCCATCGGCGGTGATGTTGATTAAAACTTGTTGAGAAACAAGGATTTAGCCTAAAGGGTAAAATCTGGAAGTCTTGAAGAAGTTA